>JAIXVB010000064.1 GCA_027483245.1 Verrucomicrobiaceae bacterium
ACACGCCAGATAAAGATCATCGGCGATCATGCCATCACCTATTGGCACGACGCTCCCGTGAATATCGTGATGGTCGTGGACATCCGCTACGCGGATCGATGAACGAGTGACAGTGAAACCACAAAGAGGTTGTGCAGCAGCATCGGCTTTCCAGCCTGTGTTCTGAATCCCTCTAAGAGCGGCCAGCGATGGCCGCTCTTTTTTCGCCCGGATCGATCGACTCAAATCACAAGACGTCCTTTCAAAGGTGCACGGGCATCGTGAGGATTGGCACTCATGGCCGCGATGCTGGAAAGAAAGCGCATACTCACCACATTGCCCTCAAAGCGACAGGTCACCGTGTCATGATGTGGCGTCTCTATGTAGCGCCAAGTCATGACCAGCGTTTGGGCATCAATCCAGGCAGCGCTGGCGGCGAGCTTTGAAAGCGGTTGAAGCCTAGGCTTGCCTCCCGAAATGAGTCGTGGCGGTGTTCCAGGAAAAGCAGTCTCGCCCAACTGCCAGGAGGCCCATCCACAGGTGATCGCGTGCGCACCTTGGTTGGTCTTGGCCTCGAACACCAAGCGATTCGATTCGACCCGAAACACGGCTTCCGTCAGTCCCAGATCGTTGGCTTCAAAGTGGAAGCGTTTGCCCTCAAGCGGCGTAACATCACCCCCTACCGTTGCACCTGAAGGCGGCAACAAACGAAGCGATTTCAGTCTCGCTGTGAGTGCCTCATCACTGGCCGGCGTAGCGGATTCAAAAGCGGGAAGAAGATGTTTCCAAGTGAGATCAAGCTGGCCCTGCATGTTCTTATTTTCACTCGTCATCACGATCACCGCATCATCTTCAGGCAGCACGATCGTGAACTGACCAAAAGCACCATCACCCCGGAAGTGCCCGTGCTGACAGCGCCAGAATTGATAACCATAACCCTGCAACCAATCGTTCTTAGATTTAGGTCGATCTGGCTTATCCACTCCGGGTTGCTGGATGTGAAATCGACTGGCCTCTTCAATCCAGGCGGCAGGCAAAAGCTGCCGCTCCTGCCACTTGCCTTTTTGTAGCAGCCATTGGCCAAATTTCGCGAGAGCCTCGGTCTGAACACTGAGCCCCCAACCACCTGTGTTGATTCCCCGAGGACAGGTTTCCCACTTCATGCCCGTGATGCCGAGCGACGTGAACAAACGTGAAGTCAGGTATTCTAGTATGGTCTGCCCAGTGACCTTTTGCACAATCGCAGAGCACATGTAGGTGGCAGCGCTGTTATACATGAAAACCGTTCCGGGAGGATGCGCGATGTTTTGTGCCAGAAATGTCCGCACCCAATTCTCTTCTTTGACCACCGTTTGCGTTGGCTCTTTTTCATGGCCAGTGGACATCGTCAGCAGATCCTTCACTCGCATCGCCGCGAGGTTGTCGCTGATTTCATCGGGCACGTCGTCTGGAAAAAACGAGACGACTTTGTCTTCCACCGTGAGCTTTCCTTCCGCCACCGCAAAACCCACTGCGGTCGAAGTGAAGCTCTTGCTCATTGAATACATCGTGTGCACAAACTCCGGTCCATAAGGCTCCCACCAGCCTTCAGCGATCACCTGACCACGGCGCAGGATCATCAGGCTATGGAGTTCGAACTTCGCTTCCGCGAGAGCATCCAGAAAAGCCAGAAGCGCCGTTGATGAAACCCCAACATCGGATGGACGACTGCGGATGAGCTTCCCCGCACTGCCCAGGTCGGCGTTTAGATGAGGTGCGATCAGCCCCAGAGTGCTGAGACTGATATGCTTGAAAAAAGTGCGCCGAGTGAGGGTCATTTCAGGACGCTAATGCAACGTCCCTGCTGATAACAAGTCCATCCTGAAGTCCTGGCCACCTTTTCGGCCTCCAAGGCCCTAACATAAGAGATGTCATTTTTTGAACTCTCCCGTCTTCATCGTGGTCAAAACCAGCAAATCCGTTTCGACGATTTTTCTCCTGAAACTCAGTGGTTTAGCAACTCCAGCTCATGACCTATGAAAACAGAAACTCTACCCGAAACGCCTGCTTCACTCATCGACACCTCCAAGATGTCAGCAGGCCAGAAAGCCGCTCTGGAAATGGCCGAAGCTGCGCGTGACGAACGCAACAATGTGGGACTTCCCGCCAGCCTTTTCTTTGGAAAACCTGACTTCAGCCAGCTGCTCCCCTTCCCCAAACAAACGGTTGAGGACAGAGATCAAGGGGATGCTTTCCTCACTCAACTGCGAAAAGTTTTGGATGAGCATGCGGATCCTGACGCGATAGATCGCACCGGAGAGATCCCCGATCGATTGATCGAGGAATTGGCCAAAATAGGTGCGTTTGGCATCAAGATTCCCGTCAAGTATGGTGGGCTGGGGCTCTCACAAACCAACTACTCTCGTGCAGCGATGCTGCTGGGCAGTGTCTGTGGCAATCTAGCCGCTCTGCTCTCGGCCCATCAATCCATCGGTGCCCCTCAGCCACTGCTGCTCTTCGGCACGGATGAACAAAAAGACAAATACCTGCCCCGCTGCGCACGCGGAGAGATCAGTGCTTTTGCCCTCACCGAAAATGATGTCGGCAGTGACCCGGCTCGCATGGCGACTATCGCAGTGCCTGAGGGTGATGACTTCATCCTCAACGGCGAAAAACTCTGGTGCACCAACAGTCTCAAGGCAGGTCTCATCGTGGTGATGGCACGCACACCGACAGCCGCAAAACCCCACGCGACAACAGCTTTCATCGTCGAGACCTCATGGCCAGGCGTGGAGATCATTTGTCGCTGCCGATTCATGGGACTGCGGGCGCTTTACAATGGGGTCGTCCAGTTTCACAACGTGCGTGTGCCTCGTGAAAACATCCTGGGCGGTGAAGGGCGCGGTTTGAAGGTCGCCCTGACCACCCTGAACACAGGGCGCATCACGCTACCGGCTGCTTGCACGGGCCTAGCAAAGCGTTCTCTCCAAATCGCCACAGACTGGGCAGCTAAGCGCGTCCAATGGGGACAACCCGTGGGCAAGCATGCTGCCATTGCTGAAAAGCTCGCACGCATGGCCGCAGACAGCTTTGCCATGGAAGCCGTTGTTCATTATGTCTCATCCATGGTGGATCGTGACAAGCACGCCGACGTGCGACTCGAGGCCGCCATCGCCAAACTCTGGGGCAGTGAACGAGCCTGGGAAATCGTCAATGATGCCATGCAGATTCGAGGAGGACGTGGCTACGAGACTGCAGACTCCCTCCGGGCACGAGGTGAAAGTCCAGAGCCTATCGAACGCATGCTGCGCGACTGCCGCATCAACACGATCTTTGAAGGCAGCAGTGAGATCATGCGCCTGTTCATTGCCCGTGAGGCCTTGGACCCCCATTTAAAAATCGGTGCCGAGGTGGTGAATAGCACCCTGCCATTGATGCGCCGGACCAAGGCCATGTTTCGCGCGGCGGGCGTTTACAGCACCTGGTATCCGAGACAATGGCTGTCAGGCAGCATCGGTCATCAAGCAGACGCTTTGCATCCCGCCCTGCATGGCGATCTTCATCTCATTCAAAAGGAAAGCCATCGACTCGCTCGCACGCTGTTTCATGAGATGGTGATCAATGGTCCTGCACTCGAAAAACGGCAGGTTTTGTTAGGCCATTTGGTGGACATCGGAGCCGAACTCTTTGTCTGGTCCTGCACACTGGCCTATGCCGAGACAAAGATCACCGACTCAGCAACCCCATCCACCGAGGTGGAAAAGCTCCTTCGCCTCGTTAGCCATTTCGGCAAACTGAGTCAGCATCGAATCCAACATCACTACGCAGCCATGAAAGGTGGACTGGAAAAGGATGCGCTACGAATCAGTCGCGATCTCCTGAAATGAAGGCGCGAGTCGCTGTCAGGGCACCACCGTGACAGGCGTTCCCATGGGACAGGCGTGATAAAACTTCTCGGCCATGTGTCCCGGAAGTCGAATGCATCCATGAGAAGCTGGATAACCCGGCAGATACCCTTGATGCATGCCCACGCCACCATAGATGCGCATGAAGTAATACATCTTTGCCCCTTCGAACCGCGTTCCCTGCGGTCGGCGATCCTTTCGGTTGTCGATGTTGGTCATGACGACATTGCCATACATGTCTTCGTAGTCGCCATAGATGGAGGATTTGTGATCAATGTCCTTTTCAATCACACTGTAACGTCCAGGACGCGTGTCATAACCTTCCGACCCAGATGAAATCGGCGATCCGCCCGCCAAGTGTCCGCCCTTGTAGAGATACACCATCTGCTCGCCGAGAACGATGCGGATACTCGGCCGTCCATACATTTCATCAGCATACCAAAAGGAATCATCGCCTCGGAACATTTGAACCACACGGCCTGGAAGACGGCTCGCTTTTTGAAACTGCTGCTGTCCAAAACGAAACGCATTCTGGCCGTAATAGGACGGACCATAGGTCTGTGTGGTGCAGCTAACAGCCGTCAGACTGAGGATCAGAGACAGGGAAAAAAATCGAATCAGGCGCGTCAAAGTCATGCGTTAAGGGGTCCCGCATCAAAGCATCCATTTTTGCTAAAACCTCAAGAATTTTGATTCAAACGCACAAGCCTAAAGGATCACGTTGTCTGCGTCTTGCATCTGGCACGATTGCTGCCATGAAGAGATTCATTCATGTCTCCCCAACCTTATAAACTTCTCTTTGTCTGCATGGGAAACATCTGCCGATCTCCGGCAGCCGAAGGCGTGATGCGACGTTTTGTGAATGAGGCCGGATTGAACGATCAAATTCAGATCGACTCCGCCGGCACAGGTGGTTGGCACACCGGTGCCCGTGCAGACCATCGCATGAGGGCCGCAGCTCAGACTCGCGGGCATGAACTCACCAGCCTCGCCCGACAACTCACCGAAGCTGATCTAGCGAATTTCGATC
Organism: Verrucomicrobiaceae bacterium; assembly: GCA_027483245.1. GTDB lineage: Bacteria > Verrucomicrobiota > Verrucomicrobiia > Verrucomicrobiales > Verrucomicrobiaceae > Prosthecobacter. Next base: position 4,894 of record JAIXVB010000064.1, read on the forward strand.
TGGTGCTGATCATGGATGAACAGAACCGACGTGATCTTCAGGCTTTTGATCGATCAGGTGCGCATCGAGCCAAAGTGCGATTTCTCTGTGAGTTCTGCACAGAGCATTCAGACACCGAGGTTCCAGATCCCTACTATGGCGGACCTCAGGGTTTTGAAAAAGTGCTCGATCTCATTGAAGACAGCTGTGCAGGGCTCCTCAAACACATTCAGAAACAGCTTTCTCATTGAAAATCCAAAAGGCACGTCAGCTCAAAACTGACGTGCCCAGGCATCGAAGAGTGAGTGAATCACGCGCCGACTTTACCGCGAGCTTCTTCAGCTAGAACGGTCGAAAGGTAACGCTCACCCGTGCTGCATCCAACGGTCACAATGAGTTTACCGGCATTCTCAGGTCGAGCTGCCACTTGCAGAGCAGCCCACACATTGGCTCCGGTGGAAATGCCGACAAGGATTCCTTCTTCCAAAGCCAAACGACGAGCGACATGAATCGCGTCTTCATTCGTCACCTGAATCACCTCATCCAAGATCTCGAGATTGAGATTGCCGGGAACAAAACCTGCCCCTGTTCCCTGAATCTTATGCGGCCCAGGTTGGATAGGCTCTCCATTGCGCGTTTGAGTGATCACTGGCGAGGCCGAGGGCTCAACCGCGATCGCTTTGACCGAAGGCTTGTGTGACTTCAAGACCTCACTCACACCCGAGATTGTCCCACCTGTTCCAACGGCCGCAACGAAGATATCCACACGACCTTCTGTATCCGCCCAAATTTCAACGGCGGTGGTGCGCCGATGCACCGCTGGATTCGCCGGGTTATTGAACTGCTGAGGCATCCAGGCTCCAGGGGTCTCTGCCAAAAGTTCTTCAGCCTTTTTGATCGCCCCCTTCATCCCATCTTTAGCAGGCGTCAGCACAAGCTGTGCCCCCAACAAGGCAAGCAACGTGCGGCGCTCCAAGCTCATGCTTTCGGGCATGGTGAGCGTGAGGGGGTAACCCTTTGCCGCCGCCACAAACGCCAAAGCAATACCGGTGTTTCCGCTCGTGGGTTCGATGATCTGACCGCCGGGTTTTAAAACGCCCGACTGTTCAGCATCCTCGATCATCGCACGGCCGATTCGGTCTTTGACACTTCCGAGGGGATTGTTGAATTCACCTTTGAGGGCCACCGTTGCGTTCAGGCCCGCTGTGATTCGGTTCAACTTAATGAGAGGAGTGTGACCGACAGATTCAATGATGTTGGAATGATAGGACATGGGAAGGATGAATTGAATGGGACTGCTAAACGCTCAATCAACGGCCACTGGGAACCTGCGATTCCTTGCGACTCGGGATGCTTGATGTCTCTGTGGGCAGACGTGTCTTCTCGGTGCTTTCCACCTGTGTGACACGCCCTTCATGGACAATGATTTGCACCGAACCGAAACGCATGGCTCCGACTTTTTGGCGAACGATTTCAAGCCATGACTCGACTTCAGATTCTGGAATTTGTTGGCTCATAAGAGGTTTCAATTCCTATCTTCAATATCTACACCTGGCAAGTATGATTTAAAGAGCTGTGAAAAAAATCCACGCACTGAGAAGCTGCCCATTGAGCTAGTAAAGATCAGCCTAAAACCACATCCACGGACAAATCAGGGTCGAGTTGATTTGCCTGAAGCCATTCGCTGTTAAATAGCTTCGACTGATACTTGTGGCCGGAATCACACAAGATCGTCACGATGGTATGACTGTGACCGATCTCCTGCGCATAGCGCACCGCAGCGCCAATGTTGATCCCGCTGCTAAGCCCCAAAAACAACCCCTCTTCACGCAGGAGTTGATAGACAATGCTCAGAGCCGTCTGATCATCGACTCGATAGGCTCTATCCACATGAAGCCCTTCGATGTTTTGAGTGACACGGCCTTGGCCAATGCCCTCCGCAAAGGAATCCCCATCATCAATATCTGTGTGTCCATGGGTGAACCAAGACCACATCGCTGCGCCATAAGGGTCAGCACAAATCGCGGCCACTTTATCACTTTGCTCTTTCAAATACATGGATGTTCCCGCCAAGGTTCCGCCGGTGCCGATGGCTGCCACAAACGCATTCACAGAGCCCTTGGTCTGCCGCCAGATTTCAGGTCCTGTGCTGTGATAGTGCGCGAGGCGATTGGCTGTATTATCGAACTGGTTGGCCCAAAACCACCCCTTTTCTTCAGCCAAACGACGCGCGATGTGATTGTAGTTCTCGGGATCACTGTAAGGCTTGGCTGGCACCGTGCGCACATCCGCTCCGAGCGTCCGCAATAGGGCGATCTTTTCCGGGGCCTGAGTCTCGGGAATAATGACCACTGACTTATAACCACGTGCATGGCCGATGACCGTCAGCCCAATCCCTGTGTTCCCAGCCGATCCTTCAACGATCGTGTCACCAGGTTTGAGTAAACCCTGCTTTTCAGCACTCGTGATGATCCCAAGAGCTGCACGATCTTTGACTGAACCTCCGGGATTCATGAACTCCGCTTTCCCCAGAATCTCACATCCGGTGAGCTCTGAGAGATAGCGCAAACGAATCAGCGGTGTGTTACCGACATGATGATCAAGCGTGTGATAAGTAGGGGAGGTCATGGATTCCTGAGTGGAAGTCGAAGATCGCCTCCGGTGAACCGGTCAGACATCCTGGGAGATAGATAAAACAAGGAGTGAGCGCTCAGTGGGTGACCGTCAACGCAACGATTTCAGGCTAGGGGCAATGTGGTCCGTGTCAAAACGAAGTTCCTTTAGCAAGGCCTTCCTGAGGCATGATCAAATGCTGAACTCAGGCACCGCAGCCTTCTTCTTCTTCGCATTTTTATCCAAAATTTGCAGGCCTGTCGGTTCATACAGAACCAGTGAATTGGGCGGCACACTGTGCATGAGAAACACATTGGCTCCAATGGTGCTGTTTTCACCCAAAGTCGTTTCGCCACCGAGGATGGTCGAGTTTGGGTAGATGGTCACGTTGTCCTCAACGTTGGGATGCCTTTTGGTGCCTTTGATGAGCTGCCCGTTGTCGTCTTTAGCGAAACTACGCGCACCGAGCGTGACGCCATGATAAAGCTTCACGTTATTACCAATTTTGCATGTCTCGCCAATAACAACCCCGGTGCCATGGTCGATGAAAAAATGAGTTCCAATGCTGGCCCCCGGATGAATATCAATGCCTGTCCGAGCATGCGCCCACTCCGTCATCATGCGGGGAATGATTGGCGCTCCCTCTTTGTAGAGTCGATGGGCAAGACGCTGAATGGCGATGGCCTCGATAAAAGGAAAGGAGAGAATGATTTCTTCCTGAAGTCGCACCGATGGATCCCCCTCAAGTGCCGCTTCGACATCGTGTTTCAAAAGTTCACGCACCGCAGGAATGGCCTTCACAAACTTCTTCATGATCGGCACGGTCTTACCGGTCGGCGTCGTTGGATTACCGATGCGAACGCTTTTCCTCACCTGCTCCTGCAAACGACGAATCACCGAAAGCATCCTTTCAGCTGTGAGCTGAGCCAAGGTTCCATCGGCAATGGCATCATTGTCATGAAAACCAGGAAACATGATCTGCAAGAGATCCACGCAAATCTCACTCACTGCACCTTTGGAGGGCAGGTTCGTTGAGTTGTGTTGATTGAAGCCACCGAATCGCTCATACGAAGCGAGCAGTTCAGGAATGCGCCAATCGTTGATATCGAGCGCTGGATTTTGAGGTTTTGACATTCGCTAGGCTTTCTGATTCCATGGTGCCTTCGCCAATAACAGACCCATGCCGCACCAATCAGTGACGCCGGCAAAAATGAGTCCTGCACCGACAAAGGCAGACAATCCCAAGAATCCTGGATTCACAAACCAACCCAAGCCGAGGCCTGTCAGCACCAAAAAACCTGCCGCGATTCGGACTTGGCGTTCCAGACCGATCACTTTGGTTTTCCCTCGATTCACAGGGAGCCCCGCGTCAATCCAAGCAAGGGTTCCACCCTCCACCACAATGGAGTTTGGGAACCCACTCTTTGCCAATTGCTCAGCCGCCCGAGTCGCACGCTGACCACTGCGACAGAGAATATAGACGGGCTTTTCGATGCTTAACCGATGAGTTTCATAAAGCTGATCAGGCTGTAGAGCATCAAGAGGCACGTTTTTAGCAGCAGCTACATGCACCTCTGCAAACTCAACAGGGGTGCGCACGTCGATGACGTTTTGCGAAGCGTTGTCCTGCAAGACTTGATGCAGTTCTCGGACAGTGATGGTGGACATGAGAGATGATTAATGGCGTGGCAATTGATGAAGTGCAGCGACCAGAGCGTCTACTTCATCAAAGGTATTGTAGAAAGCCAGTGAAGGACGAACGGTGGTGTCTTGTCCAAAATGACGTTGCGCAGGTAAGGCGCAATGATGACCCGCACGGACAGCAATACCCTGCTTATCGAGATGCTTGGCAATGGCATCGTTCGAGATCCCAGGGAGGATAAAGGACAGCACGCTGGCTTTGTGTGCTGCGGTGCCGATGGGTTTCAGCCCAGGCACAGTGGACAGCGCCTGGGTCGCATATTCTAACAAAGAATGCTCATAGGCAGCCAGTGCTGGAATTCCCACACGAAAAAGGTAATCAATCGCCGCCCCCAGTCCGACCACACCCGCGATGTCGGGCGTGCCTGCTTCAAATTTTTCGGGAGCTGGGCGGTAGATCGTCTTCTCGAAAGTCACATCTTGGATCATGTGTCCCCCGCCCTGCCAAGGTGGCATTTCATCGAGAAGATGCTTTTTGCCATACAGAGCGCCAATGCCCGTGGGACCGAAGATTTTATGAGCGCTGAAGACAAAGAAGTCAGCATCCAGTGCACTGACATTGATGGGAATATGAGGCGTGGATTGAGCGCCATCCACCAACACCACCGCACCCACAGCATGCGCCAGAGGAATGATTTGCTCCACGGGATTGATGGTGCCAAGCGCGTTTGAGACATGAGTCACACTGACGATCTTGGTTCGTGGTGTGAGTAGCCGAGCGAATTCCTCAAGGATCAGTTCTCCACGATCATTGATGGGCACGACACGAATCACCGCCCCCGTTTGCTGGGCCAGCAACTGCCAGGGAACGATGTTGGCATGATGCTCCAACTGAGTCAGGAGAATCTCATCCCCAGGTCCCACATGTCGGCGACCATAACTGTTGGCGACGAGATTGATCGCTTCTGTGGTGCCCCGCAAGAAGACGATTTCTTTCGCATCGGCCGCTCCCAAAAACTGCCGCACCTTTTCTCGACCTGATTCGAAGAGTTTGGTCGATCGTTCCGCAAGCACATGAGCCGCGCGATGAATGTTCGAGTTGTCACGACCATAGAATTGCGAGGTCGCATCCAAGATAGCCTGTGGTTTGTGAGTCGTCGCTGCGTTGTCCAGATAAATGAGGGGATGCCCATTCACACGCTGATGCAGCGCAGGAAAATCACGACGCACACCTTCCACATCAAATCGGCTCAAAGAACCACTGGCCGCAGGATTCTGAAAGCCAACGCCTTGGATTCCTTTGAGAAAGTAGAAGTCGGGTTCTGATTCCACCTGAATCTCAGAAGGGAAAGACGGCGTTCGTCTCAGCGTGCTGAAGTCCTTCTCCACCGGCACGTCAGGACTTTGGGCGGTCAAGTTCTCCAGATAAAAACGCGGTTCTCCGTATTCATAGGAGTCGCTGCGTCCTGAACCATGAGTGCCAGAAGGCGTTTCCGTCGCCTCGACATCCGTCTTTTCAGGAGCTGCACCGACCACTGTGGGATGAACCGGAGGCGCAGAACTGGAAGTTGTCGGAAATCCACCGTTGAGTGAAATGTCGCGGCTACCCGAGCTAGGAACCGCCGCTTCAGGACTGCTCGCCGGCGACGAGGGTAGTGTTGACAACACGTAAGGCTGCCCAGCAAGGGTGACGGGAGGCGTAACCGGGAGATCCAGTGATGGCAGAGCCTTTCCGTGGAAGACTTCTCCCACGAGGCTGGCAATCAACGCCGTATCTTCTGAGCCTGCTCCAAAGCCAGCGAAGGGCGAAGTGAGATCAGGCCTGTGGATAGACATACTCGTGGTATTGGTTCACCGACACATTATCAAGGCGTGCGATCGCGTCTTCATCCAAAGCAGCCACCGAGAAGTACCGAGTCACGAGATGGGAGGCGATCGAGTTCTCGTTGGTGCCCATGTAGCGCACCGAGAGACCTGGCTCGATCTCACCCGTCACACCGGCTTTTTGCAAGCCCACGACACCCCGTTGATTCTCACCGACACGCAGCAGCAAGATGCTCGTTTGATTATCGCCATTGATCGTCAGCTTATCACTGGGGATCAATGGAATGCCACGCCAAGTGATAAACGGAGAACCAAACAGACTGACCGTGGGCGGTGGCACTCCGCGTCGTGTCGCTTCACGACCAAAGGCAGCGATGGCTTTCGGGTGGGCCAGAAAAAAGGCGGGCTTCTTCCACACCAGCGAAAGCAGCTCATCGAGATCATCCGGTGTTGGTGGCCCTTTGCGAGTCGAGATGCGCTGCTGCGGTGCAACCACATTCAAGATACCAAATTTGGGATGATTGAGAAGCTCGCGCTCTTCTTTCTCCTTCAGCGCTTCCACCGTCAGGCGCACTTGCTCACGCAGTTGATCGATGCGGTTGCTGTAAAGATCTGTGATCCGAGTGTGCGTGTGCAGCACCGTCTGAATGGTGCTGAGATGATACTCACGGGGTTCTTCTTCATAATCCACAAAGGTGGTCGGAAGTTTCGGTTCCCCTTCATCCACCGTGAGAAGCTCAACAGTCGGGCCCGGCACTTTGGAAACCACACGGTTCACACGATAGACACCGCCATCGACATCCACATAGGGCAGCAACTTCAGCAGCCAACGAGGGGAAATTTCATCCCACTGAGGGGCGGTGACCGTGGCAGTGGCGAGATTGCGCGCAGCCTTGGCATTGAGGGTGGATCTGAGATTGGGAGAGGTTGTATCGCTCATGGAATGTTACGGATGTTGGGAATGAATGACCATGCGAGTCATGGACGTGAAGTGCAGCAGCCGAAGCTTGTGCGAGGGTGTGTGCTTGCTCGGCCTCCGGTGTTCCGGTGAGCTTCGAAAAAGAAATTTGGGGCGAACCTGTCGTCGTGGACTCAGTTCTTATCTAAAAGGCAATCGCTGTTTCTTTAGCTGAACCTAAAGAGGTGTCAATCATGGGATCAACGTTCAACCCATGGGGGAAAGGGCGAGCCAGTTGCGGCGCTGCAAAGAGGATTTCTGTCCAAGCAAGGCCGTGCGAACACCACCTTGTCGATACCTTTGAATAAGAGCCGCGAGGGTTCGGCGATCCATCTGGACGGCCGCCGCAATCTCATTCAAAACCCCACCTGCATCCAGCAGCAGCAAGGCTTGGGCTCGACGACGCACTCCCAACAAGGCAGCTGGATTGTCGCTGACCTGTTGCAGCAAAACGCGCTTCTCGTCAGAGAGTCTAACACTGTTTTCAACAATTCTAAAAAGAGGTGTTTTCATCATCGTGGGTGTTGAAGGGTTTCAATGTTTCGAAAGATGGACGTCATGTCGGGGCTGACGGCGCAGGAGAATGAAGATGCCACCCAGCCCCAAAAGCAGGACACGGCTTGGTTCGGGAACGGCCACCACAATCACACCGCTCGTAAAAAGCTGAGAGGTGTCCCACTGCAACCCACCTGCCAAGAGTGGCAGATCCAGGGCTGCGAAACCATTGACTCCCTGCGTCGGGGCAGTCCCCCCCGCAATGCCTGACCAATCAAACAACTTCCAAGAATCTCCTTCGATGAAGTTGGTCGAAATCAATGAGGTGACCACTCTTAACGTGGAGCTGCCGCCTAACGTGACACGATCCCATGAGGCAGCATCAACCTCTAACAAATCCGCACCGGTTGAGGGATTGAGCGTGCCATTGTTGGCATTGTTAAACAGATCCAGCAGCACCGTCTCATTCAGGGTCAATTGACCACTGCCACTGACCGCGATGCCCAGATCACGGGCAACGGTATCTCCGAGATTCCCCACCGCCAAGGTGCCCTGAAGGGTGATGTTTTGATCCGCCGCTGGAGCGATGAATCCCGTGCCCCCCAGAACGGTGCCCAAGCGTGTGACCACACTGCCAGTGCCCGTCGCTGATCCCGTGGTGTTGTTCGCTCGAAGCGTGCCTTCATTGAGAAAGACCCCACCTGCATGAGCGTTGGCCGCATTTAAGTTCAGCGTTCCAGCTCCTGTTTTCACCAGGGCCACGATCCCACCCGCGCCATTGTTCTGAATTTCAGAACCGATCGTCAAGTTAGCGCCCGTTACCCGAACAAACAGTTCTGCATTTGACTGACTTCCGCCTGCCGTGAGGATCCCACCATTGATCTGGCTGACGCTGGTGCCTGTGCCATTGACGGTGCCGCCTTGTTTGATGACGCCACCACTGACCACATTCAGGGTCACTCCGGCACCGAGTGTCAGATCAATCATGGCAGCGAGATTGACCGAATTGACTTCACGAGAGACATTCAATCCCTGAGAAGTTCCTTGATCACTCGCTGGCTTTACATGAGACGAACTTGACCAGGGATTGCTGGCATCGTTGGCATTCGTCGTGACATAGTCAGCCGCCACAAAGGCCGTCACACTGCTTTGATTCCCCGCTAAAGTACCATCAACATCTTCGACGTATTTGGCGAACTCGCCGCCTACCGTGGCCCAGCCACCCAAGAAACCTGCACTCAGGCCACCGATCTCCAGTCGATTGCGCATAGAAGTGCCCAGACCACCACCCGTGAAGTTAAGGGTCGCACCTGTTGAGCGAGCCGCCAAGCCCGTCACAATGAAAGCTGAAGTCCCCGTCGCACCCGCTTGCCCGGAGCTGATTTGACTGGCCCCATTGGCCAAGGTCACCGTCCCAACCGTCTCCGCGTAAGGAATGTTATTGGCGTTAACGTTGTGAGTGAGTGTGCCCCCCGCAAGCGTGATCGGTATCGCATTGCCGAGTCGTTCATTGTTGCTGGATCCTGCGCCGTTGCCTTTGTTGATTTGCAAGGTGGCGCCTTGCAGGATCTGCACGCTACTGGCCTGCGTCAGTTGTCCATTCGTGCCAGGATTTCCCCCCGTAGGGTTCAGTTGCAACACTCCACTTTCCACGATCACAGGACCTGTGAGGCTATTATTTCCACCCAGGATCAAAGTGCCATTGCCCGCCTTGGTTATTCCCAAAGTGCCTGCAGCACCATCCACCAGTGTTCCATTGAAGGTGCCACCACCGTTGACTCGCAAGACCGATGCTGTTGTTGTGCTGCTGTTGTTGACCGTGCCCGTCCCTGAAAGGCCGCTGACCGTGATCGTCTGGCCATTGAGCCGCAGTGTTCCGCCTGTCTGCACCGTCAGTGCATTCACACCACTGGCATTCAGGGCCCCAGCAGACGTCAACTGCACCTGCCCTGTGTAGATCGAAAAACCACCGATGAAAGTGTTGTTGCCTCCCAGTGAAAGCACACGATTCGCATTGGCCGCATTGCCACTCACCACGATGCCTTGAGATCCCATGATCGTGCTATTGATCGTTGCCGTGATCGCCACCGCACTGGAGATATGAATGATGCCTTGATTCACCGTCCCTAAATCAATCGTCCCACCGGTCAATGTTCCCGTGGATGTGAAAAGAAAGGCCCCACTGCTGACTCCAAGTGTCACACCTGAACCAATCGTCGTGGTGCCTGTTGCACTGTTCGTCCAGGAATTCACCACCGTGCTGGTATTGAAGGGGATAGCGCCTCCCGCAGACTTCACCACGTTAGATCCCGCCACTGCACTCGCAGGTGCCACCGTGTCAGTCTGTGCCCGGAGACCCAGAGTGGCATCATAAGTGGCAAAGGCGGTCCCACTGCCTGTTGCGTTCGCATCCACCAGCAACCAAGGCAAAATCCCCCCCGTCAATTCGGGCGCTGTTTGGAAAAAAACACGCGCTGAATCGACCGTGCCTGAAGTGGATCCCAAGAGACTCCCGCGAACCAGTCCGACCGCCTTCCCCGTCCGCGATAACGCCGCAGCATTCAGTTCCACCTGATCACCCGCGCCTGCTTGAAGCGTGATCACGCTGCGATGATCTCCTGCCACCTGAAGCGTGCCGATCGTTTCAACATGCGTGCCAGCCACGGTCAAGTTCGGCCCATTCAGGTTAAAGTTCGCTCCTCCAGCCGCTGCACCATTGAGTAAGATCGTGGCTGCATTGCCCAACCGATCCACCGACGTCGTGTCGGTGAGTTCGCCCAGCGTTAACACACTTGTGGCGGCCACATTGACCGCACTGCTGCTCGCAATGCTGCCAGCACTTCCCTGGACCAACAAAGTGCCCGAACTCACATTCGTTTCCCCGGTGTAAGCATTGGCTCCGCTCAATAGCAGCGTGGAAGCCCCCGTTTTATCAATGCCTGAACTGACGGTGCCATCCG
>JAIXVB010000554.1 GCA_027483245.1 Verrucomicrobiaceae bacterium
CATGATGGGGCGCGCCCGCTCATCAGCGAAAGGCAGATCACCAAGACACTGGCAGCGGCGCGTGAACACGGGGCCGTGGCCTGTGCACGACCGATGACGGAGACGATCAAACGAGTGAACGCTCAGGGATGCATCACGGAATCGCTGGATCGCACGGGGGTCTGGGTGATGGAAACGCCACAGGTTTTTCACAAGACGATCCTGTGTCAGGCCTATGAAGCGGTGCTGAGTGCTGGCGCTCTGGTCACTGATGAAGTTTCGGCCCTCCAGCATCTGGGCGCACAGATCCATGTGGTGGACAATGCCGAGCCGAACCCGAAGATTACCTTTCCCGCGGATCTCGAATTGGCGGCGCGTTTTTTAGAATGACAGGAAAAGGTGAGATTTTCCCTGGATAGGCTATGAACCGCTGACACTGATCCTTTTTTCACACCGCCTTCGCATGAAGCGGTGCCTCACACCCTCCCGCATGTCTTCTCCCGCCGCTCTCCCTGATTCTGATCAACTCGATCGCACCCTTCGTCTGCCAGGTCGCACCTGGGTCTCTGTCTGGCTCGTGCTGGGAGTCACAGCGCTGAATGCCTTCAATGACAACATTCTGAAAATGATGCTGGTGGGGCTGGCCCCGAAGGTGACGGAGTCGGCTCTGGGCAAGGACATCGGGGCCTATCTCGGGGCGATGATTTTGCTGCCGTTTGTGTTGTTTGCTCCGTTGGCAGGTTACTTCGCCGATCGGTATTCGAAGCGTGCGGTGATCTTGGCGATGCTGGTGGCGCAGGCGGTGATTTTGCTGATGGCCGGGGCTTGTTTCCATTCGGCGATGGGGGAGCTGAGCGTGATCCTGGCCTTGGTGGCGTTCTTTTTGTTGGCGGCGCAATCCACCTTCTTCAGTCCAGGCAAGATGGGCATTCTCAAGGAGTTGACCGGATCGCGCCGACTGGGAATGGTCTCGGGTTGGCTGCAAATGGTGACGATGATCGGCATTCTCGGCGGCCTTTGGTTGGGCGGGCAATGGTTTGACTCGATCTTCTCCAGCACGGGCAATGCCTGGGTGGCGGCGGCGACGCCGATCTGGTATCTGTTTGGCGTGGCGGTGGTCGCAATGATCGGCGGTTTTCTGATTCAACCGACACCGGCTCACCCCGAGGTCCGCTATCATCATGGGCTGTGGTGGGAGCACTTTGCCCATCTGCGCGAGAGTCTGTCTCATCCGCCGATGCGCCGTGCCTTCTTTGGCAACTCGACCTACTGGTTTGTGGCGAGCATGGCAGCGGCGATGTTTGTGGACATCGGCATGGCCTTGCATCCGAATCAGTCTCTGGGCGGTGCCGCGAGTGCGGCCTCCCAGATGACCCTGATGGTGGGCGTGGGCACGGTGGCGGGCAGTTTGTTTGTGTCCTGGGTGAATCGGCGGACGCTGCAGCTGGGCATCATTCCTCTCGGGGCATTGGGACTGGCTGGGGCGTTGTTTTGGACCGGTTTGCTGGCCGTGGATTCGCCGATGTTTCAATGGGCGCTGGCCTTGGTCGGGTTCATGGGCGGCTGTTACATGGTGCCGATTCAAACCTTCATCCAAGATCAAGCGAACCCTGAGAAGCGGGGTCGGGTGCTTTCCTCGATGAACCTGATGGACAGTGTGGCAGGGGTTTTAGCGGTGGCCACTCTGGTGCTGCTGAAGAGCCTGGGACTGAGTTTCCAAGGGCAGTTTTTCCTCCTGGGAGTGCTGATGCTGGTGGCCACGGTTTACATCGTGAAGCTGCTGCCGCATTACCTACTGCGCTTCATCGCACTGGGCATTGTGCGCAGTCTCTACAAGGTGCGTTCGATTCATCATGAGCGCGTGCCACGTGAGGGCGGCGTGCTGCTGCTGCCGAATCATGTGAGTTATGTCGATGCCTTCATTCTCGGCGCGTCCTGCACACGGCAGGTGCGTTTTGTCATGTGGGATGCGCTTTATAACATCAAGGCGATGACATGGTTCGTGAAGATCTGTGGCACGGTGCCGATCTCCCCGACCCGGGCTAAAGACGCGATTCGCACCGTGGGTGCTGCTTTGAAAGAAGGGCGCATTGTTTGCCTTTTCCCGGAGGGTCAGATCACCCGTCATGGCATGGTCAATGATCTGCGCAAAGGCTACGAGCTGATGGCTCGGCAAGGTGATGCGCAGGTGGTGCCGGTGTTCATGGATGGGCTCTATGGCAGCATCTTCTCCTTTGAAGGCGGTCTGTTTTTCAAGAAGTGGCCCAAGAAGATGCGCTATCCCGTGACGGTGTATTTTGGCAACCCGATTCCTGCGCGTGAGGCCACGGCGGAAGCGGTGCGCGGGCAGATGCTGGCCCTGAGTGCGGAAGCTCTGCTGACGCGGCGTGAGTTTGACTCCAAAGATGATGCGGCACGCCAACAGATCGTGGGCAATGCGCTGCGTCTCTCGGAAGCCGAATGGTCACGCCGAGGGGATACCTTGCTGTGTTTGGCTCCGGTTGGCGGGCTGATTCATGAGACGCTGAAAGCCTACGCAGAGATCAAGGAAGGCGTGCGTGTCGTCACGGATCCACTCTCGATCGTGGGCTGTGCGGAAAAGAGTGTGATCGCCATCGGAGCTGCCGATGTGATGGAAAAGCTGAGTGCGGTGGCCGAGTGGTCGCGTCTGGGCAAATACGTGATGCTTTGGGCCGATGCCGATGTGCCGCTGTCTGAGGGAACCGAGATTTATCGGGGGCTGATCGATGTGAAAAGCAGTGCGCTCATTTCAGCCTCGGTGCCTGATCCTGAGATGCCAGAAACCGAAGTGGGCAATCAATTGGGTATCTGTGCAGGCAGCTACGGCAGGTTGCTGCCGGGATATGCCATTCAGCAGAAAGACGGTGCGTTGGAAGTCTCCATGCTCACCCCGAAAAACCCGAACCCAGTGAGACTGCCAGGGATTCAGTGTGATGAACGCGGTTTCCTCATGCCTCTGACGTGAGGCGCGGATAGGGGCGCAAACTCAGGGGATCTTCACGACTCCGACCGTTGCATTGTCCTGGCGGTCGTAGTTGATGCGGCGAATGGCAAAGAGGATGGCATCGGCGATCTTGTCGGCCGTGGTGTGTTGGCCAAAGCCGAGGAGTTCTTCCAGGGCTTTGTCTGTCAGGGTAAAAATGCCATCGCTGGCGGCGATGATAACGTCGCCTGATTTCACGGGCACAGGGTTGGCGGCGAAGTCGATCAGCGCCATGGGAATGCCGAGCAGAGCGCTTTGCAGCGTGTGGCGGTCAGGATGATGAGCCGCCTCTTCGGCGGTCATGGTGCCTGCTTTCACACGCTCCTCGAGAAGCGGAGTGAGTGAATGATCGGCATTCATTCGGTGCAGGGTGCCCTCGCGATACAGGAACAGGGGAGAATCGCCCACACTGATCCATTGGATCTCTTTTTGACTGATCAACACCGAGAGCATGGTCGTGCCCATCGGTGGCGCGAC
>JAIXVB010000527.1 GCA_027483245.1 Verrucomicrobiaceae bacterium
GGGCCATCAAGCACGCTCGACACCGTGGGACAGATGACACTCTCGACCGCTGCGCTCACGGTGAGCAGTGCTCCGACAGCCAATGCGAACAATGGTTACAATGCCGGTGCACCTGGCAATTCGGCAAATCGAATGCTGGGAAGCGCTCCGACATCTGTGGGTGGTATGGCGTTCCAACTGGAGTTAACCAACAGCAGTGGTGGAGCCATCTCAAGCATTAGGGTGGCATATGATATTCAACGATTCACGGCCCCGAGCACGGTCAATGATCTGCCGGGTTATTGGCTCTTCTACAGTGTCGATAATGGCGCGAATTGGATCAATGTCAGTGCATTGAATCCAGTGGTTAGTGGAGGCTCAGTCAACGTGCCGAATAGCACAGGCGTGACTCAGGTCGCTGCCACCACCGTGAATCTCAACAGTCCCTGGGCGGTGAATGGCACGCTTCGTCTTCGCTGGGTGGATGACAATGCCGCCGCCACATCGCCGGATCAAATCTTCGGCCTCGACAATGTCAGCATCGTCATCCCGCAGCCTGCGCCGACGGTGGCGATCACAGCTCCTAATTCTGGAGCCACCTTTGCGCTGCCTTCCCCAATCAATCTTACCGCCATGGCCGCTGACGCCAATGGCACGGTGACAAAGGTCGAGTTCTTTGCTGACAATGTGAAACTTGGCGAAGACATCGAGGCTCCGTATGAGTTCTCATGGTCGGGTATGATTTCGGGCAGTTACTCGCTCACGGCCGTTGCTACGGACAATGAAGGCGCTAGCGCGATCTCTGCACCCGTAGCCATCACCGTGACCAATCCGTCGAATGCCGTGCCGAGTGTTGCCCTTACATCACCTTTGAATGGAGCCTTGGTGCCTGCCCTCTCTTTCACTCTGACCGTTGCCGCATCCGACACCGATGGCATGGTGAGCAAAGTCGAATTTTTCAACGGTTCGACGAAGTTAGGTGAAGACAATTCTGCGCCATTCTCCTTCAATTGGGTGGGTGTCCCCGTTGGTGAGCACACACTATCGGCCGTGGCGACGGACAATGATGGGGCGATGACGACTTCGTCTTCGATTGTTGTCACGGCGACGGCTTTCACGGATGTGACGACGATCTCACGGGGTTCCGTTTGGAAGTATCTCGACGATGGCAGTGATCAAGGAGTCGCCTGGAGTGCAGTTGGCTTTGACGACAGTGCCTGGGCCTCGGGTCCTGCCAAACTGGGGTATGAAGACAGTGCCGTGACAGTTCTGCGCCAGGGGCCTTCTGGCGCGGTTAGCAGCGTCAAATTCATCACTTATTACTTCCGCAAATCTTTCACTGTTGCTGATGCTTCTCAGATCCTCGGATTGAAAATCAATCTGCTGCGTGATGATGCTGCGGTGGTTTATCTGAATGGCGTTGAAGTCGCTCGTAGCAACTTACCTTCAGGTCCTATCGATTACCTGACGAATTCATCGACCATTGTGAGCAATGCAGATGAGACCACCTTCTTCCCCTTTGAGCTTTCTAAGGCTTCCTTGGTGAATGGTAACAACGTCATCGCGGTTGAGTTGCATCAACGCGACAATGCCAGTTCTGACCTCGGCTTCGATATGGATCTCATCACCACCCTCGCTGGTGGCAATGCCCTTCCTGTGGTGCAAGTCACCTCGCCCGCGAATGGCGCAACTTTTTTTCCGGGCAGTAGCGTCACGATCACGGCAAATGCGAGCGATAGCGACGGTAGCGTTTCCAAAGTAGAGTTCTTCCAGGGCTCGTCAAAGTTGGGTGAAGATGCAGTGGCTCCCTATGAGTTTGTTTGGAACAATGTCACAGCAGGCACTTATGCGCTCACAGCAGTGGCCACCGATGACATTGGCAGTGTCGGCACCTCGGCAGCGGTAAACATCACAGTCACACCTGGGCCGTCCGGAACTTTAACTCGCGGTCCTTATTTGAATCAAAACAACGAAAACAGCATCGTTGTTCGCTGGCGAAGCAGTCAGAGTGTGGTGGGCGCAGTGCGCTATGGGGATTCGCCAACGGCTCTGACAAGCATCACGAGTGAGGCTGCCACGGCCACCGATCACGTCGTCAGGCTGACAGGCCTAACTCCCAACACGCGCTACTACTACAGCGTCGGTTCGGCCTCGGATACACTTGCAGGTGGTGACCTTGAGCACACTTTCCGCACTTCCCCCACTCCTGGCACCGCCACTGACACGCGCATTTGGGTGGTCGGTGACTGCGGGCGCGGCAGCACTTTCCAGCGCGAGGTGCGTGATGCTTATTACACCTGGACAGGTTCACGAGTGCCTGACCTTTGTTTGATGTTGGGTGACAACGCTTACAACTCAGGCACCGACACCGAATACCAGACTGGCTTCTACAACATCTACCCGACCTATTTCCGCAAGATGCCGGTCTGGTCCACACTGGGGAACCATGATGCCAACAATGGCAGCACCAGCACCACGGCCAACTTCCCTTACTTCGACATGTTTACCTTTCCCACCAATGGGGAATGCGGCGGTGTGCCCAGCGGAACGGAGCGTTATCACAGCTTCGATTATGGCAACGTTCATGTGATCAATCTCGACTCACAGGCCAGCAGCCGAAACACAATTGAGCAAAATGGCGCGGATGGTCCCATGGCCGCTTGGTTGCGCCAAGATTTGGCCGCGACCACAAAGACCTGGATCCTCGCCATCTTTCACCACCCACCCTATTCGAAGGGCAGTCACGACTCAGACACTGAATCGCAGATGGTTCAGATGCGCACTCATTTTGGCCCGATCATGGAGAATGGTGGCGTGGACCTTGTTCTGGTAGGCCACAGTCACGCCTATGAGCGCAGCATGCTGATCGACAGTCATTACGGAGTTTCCTCCACCTTGACCAATGCCATGAAAAAGAATGCGGGCAGTGGTCGCCCAAGTGGCACCGGGGCTTACATCAAGCCATTGACGGGTCCACGTGATCATTTTGGCACGGTTTATACAGTCACCGGGAGCGCTGGCAGTGCGGATGGTGGGTCGCTGAATCATCCCGTCATGTATGTGAGCTACAACACAGGCGGCACCTTGAATGTAGACATCAACGGCAATCGTTTGGATGCGACCTATGTGCAACGTGTTGCGGGAAGTAATACATCCTTCACCACACCGGACTCCTTCACCATTCTCAAACAAGGCGCTGCGGACAGTGATGCCGACGGCATCCCCGATGAATGGGAAATCGCTAATGGCCTGAATCGTTTATCCGCTGCCGATGCGCCGCAGGCTGGCAATGGCAACACGCTGACCAATCTGGAGAAGTATCTTCTCGGCATTGGGACTGGAGGCTTCGCCAACTATGATTGGCAGACTTCGCCGCCTGATGCGGTGACGGGTCGTGTCACGGTTACTTTTCCAACCCTTGCCGGTCGCAGTTATCGAGTGCGCTACAGCGACGACCTCGTCATTTGGCGTGATGCCTCGACTGAGATCACTGGCGATGGCACCACCAAACAGTGGGTGGATGATGGCACAGTAACCAACACGCTGCCTCAAGTGTCAGGAAAGCGCTTCTACCTTGTCAAAGTGACTCTCCAGCCATGAGCCGAGTGATACATGCCATCTCATTGCTGATCGCCTTTCCTGCATTGGCGGATCAAAACGACGAAGCACGTCGTTTAGCCTCAGCGCACTACCCTGAAGTCGTCCATGCGGCTTATGTCGATTCTGTGGGTGGTGCGGAGCATCTGTTGGCTGCGATACAGGAGTTCTGCGCGCAGCCAACAGAGTCAGGATTGAATGCCTGTCGTGCAGCGTGGATCAAAGCGCGTTGTCCCTATGGCATCACCGAGGCGTTTCGCTTTTATGGTGGTCCCATTGATGATGAAAAGGGTCCAGAAGGCTTGCTTAACGCTTGGCCTGTCGATGAAGCTTGGCTCGAAAGCAGCAGTGATCTCAGTGGCATCATCCAAGACGAAAGAAGTTACCCGGAAATCACACTGGAACTGTTGCAAGCCGCCAACCAAAAAGACGGCGAAAAGAATGTGGCGAGTGGTTGGCACGCACTGGAGTTTCTGCTCTGGGGACGCGATGAAAACCCAGCAGGCCCAGGCAATCGACCCCTCACTGACTTTACCAGCGAACGCTTCGCAAAACGTCGGCTGGAGGCGCTGAATGTGCTAAGTCAATCCTTGGTTCAGCAGTTGAGTTATCTGGCGGAAGCCTGGGAAAAGACTGAGAATGGTGAAAACTACCGTGCCGCCTATTCACAGTCCACTGCGGGTGAAAATGTGCGTCGGATGCTCACGGGGCTCATCTATTTGAGTGGTCAGGAAATGGCGGGTGAGCGCCTCACCGTGGCTCTCGAGACCCGTGATCAAGAAGATGAGCAATCCTGCTTTAGTGACACCACCACCCAAGATCTTCAGCATAACTTGGCCGGACTTCTCATGGTCTGGAATGGCGTCTATGAAAGTAGCTTCATTGCTGAAAATGATGTCTCAGGGCCTGGTTTAAAAGTCGTCTCGACGGCTCTTGATCCAGCTCTGACGGAAGCCGTCGATGCTGCCTTCTTGCATTGTGAAGCCCTGATCAAGGCTTTGCCTCAGCCTTTCGATCAAGCGATGCAAGCTCCTGA
>JAIXVB010000026.1 GCA_027483245.1 Verrucomicrobiaceae bacterium
ACCTTGACCGTCAATGGCAGCGCCTTTGTCCATGAGCACGACTGGTTCCGCTGGAGTGGCCTGCGCAAACCGGGTGTCGTCTATCTTTGCCAGTCGCGGGTCTGGACTCTGGCCGACTTCCGCCTGCGCACTCGAGCAGGTCAGAACGGCGTGTTGGCGGAAGCCGACAGCCTTTATTCCAAACAAGACATCGCCACGGCAGCGGTGAGTTATCACGAACATATCAACGACCCCGATCAACGGGATGAAGCAGGCTACAAAGAGGCCCTCTGCCTGCGCCAGATGGGGAGGCATGAAGAGGCGCAGGCGTATTTTAAAAAAGTAGCACTGAGTGGCAAATTGCCCTGGAAAACCCTCGCAGCCCTCGAGCTCTGGCAGATGCATGTGGGCCGGTCCGATCTCAAGGCGGCAGCGCCCTGGCTGAAGATCGTCAGCGAAGGTCAGAACCTCGATCCGACGCTCTCCTTCACGATTCCTCGCTCCGATTTCCTCAGCTTATCTCACGCTTACAAGCACCTCACGCGCGGGCTTAGCCTCCTGCAACATGACACTCAACGGCGACAGAATCTGCAAGAGACCACGATGGCCTATCGCGCACTCGGTCACAGTCCGCTGCAAGTGGCACGCATGGTCGCTCCCGCCTTCCACTTTGCCGGTGAAGAACACATCGCCCAAGCCATGCTGCTGGGGGCTTTGGGAGAGATGTCACCGCTGCGTTTATCAGGCTCAGAACGTGTCATCGCAGCGGAGTGCTTGGATCATCTCTTGCTATTGTCCCCCGATCAGCGCGACTATCATGTCCAACACATTGTCGAAGCTTGGCGGCATGCGGATTTCCAGGTCAGCAAAGGTGAACTTGGCTGGGCCGTCTATGCCCTGCAGTCAGCACGACAGAGTTTTCAGCGCCAACAATTCAGCCACGCGATCAGCCAGGCAAACCAAGTCTTTACACACACTGGCGTGCCCATTCGACAGCGCGCAGAAGGTGGTTTCATTGTGGCCTTGGCCCAGCGGCAAATGCTGGAAATGGAGGCCATGAAGGAGACCCTGGAACGAATGATCACGCTGGTCCAGCAAGCCCCCTCAGCCAACGATCTCGGAGGACTCTCCATCGCCGCCGCTGGACACATCATTTTGCATCAATGGTCGCTCACAGAGGCCCACGAATGGCTCAACACCCTGCTCATTGAATCCACGCCCGTGTCGTCTCAACCGGGAGTGCTGGCCCCTCGCGCCGTGAAAGATGCTGCCGAAACACTGCGCCGTGCGGCCGCCCGTTCCGGCACCGACACCGCCATGATCGCGACCATCTCAGACCACCTGCTGCGCAAGGCCACGCCACGCGTCTCACTGCAAAGCGGCGTGCGCCATCTCATCCGCCATTGGCTGGTTCAACGCTCCCTCCCCCTGCCCCCCACACCTGCTCAGTGCGAACAATTGGAATCCACCCTCAGCCATGTCTGCTCCGCCCTCAGCGATGGCAGCCTGACACCGCAAGCGCTGACCCTGCTCATGGCCGAGTGGAATGGCGAGTCACGCCACCTCGACTGGCAGCTTCATACCCAGGGCTGGAGCCCCGAACTGCGCTCCTGCATCGCCTGGATTTTCACCTGGCGTTTTCAAGAACTCGGGCAGCAAGCCAGGATGGAAAAGTATCTTCAGCATCTCAATGCCGAGAGCCCCGAAAAACCCGCGATGGCGCAGCTCCGCGCGACCTTGCCCGCCATCTGATCATGGGGAAGATGGGTTCTCCTGCCCGGTGTCCGATGAAGGAAGCATTGGTTTTCCAACCTGTGTTCCGTTGTGCCTTGTCCGTCTTTCCTTCCCTCCGAGCGCACTTCAGACAAGATTGGTCTGAGTTTCTGGAATTCAAAGCCTATCAAAGGTTGCAAGCGTAGCAAATGCACCCATTCTGATTGCTCTACCCTCGTTATGACTGCGACCGTGCCCTTCCGGGCAAACATTGACCTCCTCGACGCCAAATACACCGATTGGAAAAAAGACCCCAGCTCTGTTGATGAGAACTGGGCCTCGTTTTTTGAAGGCTTCGAACTCGGACTCACCGAACTGACGAAACGCCAAGCAAAAAGCACCTCGGCAGTTTCAGGCGAGGCACAACTCTCCGAAAAAACGCTGAACTTCCGCATGCGCGTGACGAATGCGCTGCTCGCCTTCCGTTCCCTTGGCCATAGCGCAGCACACCTGGACCCCCTCAGCCTTGCAGGCCCCGAGGTTCCAGATCTCAGCCTCGAAGGCCTTGGCTTTGCGGCCGACGAGCTGGATGAAACGGTGCAAACGCAAATGTTCCGCAACGGTCAGCCCATGAAGCTGAAGGAGATGCTCGCTGAACTTCGTCAAGTTTACTGCGGCACGACCGGCTACGAGTACATGCACATCACCACGCCAGAGATCCGCAACTGGCTGCTGGAGCGCATTGAAAACCGTCCGTTTGAGCCCGCACCCGCAGCCCAGGAACAGGTGGACGCCCTCCGCTGGTTGTTGGAGGCAGAGACTTTTGAGCGCTTCCTTCACCGCCGTTACGTCGGTCAAAAACGCTTCTCCGTGGAAGGCGGGGAATCTCTTCTCGTCGCCCTCGAAACTGTCCTGGAGCAATTGCCAAGACTGGGTGCCAAAGAAATCATCATGGGCATGGCCCATCGCGGTCGCCTCAGCGTGCTGGCCAACTTTCTGCGCAAGCCCCTGGAATCTCTCTTCTATGAATTTAGCGAGAACTATGTGCCCAACATGGTCGCGGGCGATGGCGATGTGAAATATCATCTCGGCTTTGAAACCGTGCGGCAGACCCGCAATGGCTCTGAAGTGGCCGTGATGCTGGCTCCGAACCCAAGCCATCTTGAAGCCGTGGACCCCGTGGTCGAAGGCATGGCCCGTGCCCGCCAGCGCATGCTTGGCGACACCAGTGAGCGTAAACAAGTCATCCCTGTTCTGATTCACGGAGATGCCGCTTTTGCCGGTCAAGGCATCGTCACCGAGGTGCTGAACCTTTCCCAGCTTCCTGGTTACCGCACCGGGGGCACCCTCCACATCGTGGTGAACAACCAAATCGGTTTCACCACGCTGCCCGCAGACGCACGCTCCACGAAGTATTGCACCGACGTGGCCAAGATGATCGACGCACCGATCTTCCACGTGAACGGAGACTGCCCGCTTGAAGTCGCTCACGCCGCCAAACTCGCCATCGAATTCCGCCAGACCTTTGGCCGTGATGTCGTCATCGATATCGTTTGCTACCGCCGCTATGGACACAACGAAACGGACGAGCCCGCATTCACGCAGCCAAACATGGCACGCGCCATCGCTGCCCACCCATCGACCGCAACGATCTATCGCAATGCTCTGACTCAAAAAGGAGTTTTGGATGAAGCTGGTGCCAACGCCCTACTGAAGGAACTGGAAGACGAACTCGAGGAAGGTGTTAAAACCCTCGCCGAACGCGAATCTACCCTGGGTGACAACCCTTATGAAGGTTCGACCGCAGAACCCCAGCCGCCTTTCAATTTCGACCCGGTCGAGACAGGCGTCGAAACGGAGCGCCTGAAGACCCTCGGAGCCAAGCTGCTCGAGGCTCCTGAAACCTTCCGCCTGCACCCCACCATCGCCAAACGCTTCCTGGCGGCTCGTAAAAAGGCCCTGGATGGCGGTGAAGGCTTTGACTGGGCTTATGCCGAATCGCTCGCCTTTGCCTCTCTCCTCACGGATGGACTCGGCGTGCGTCTCTCAGGACAGGACGTGCGTCGCGGCACCTTCAGCCAGCGTCATTGCGTTTTCTACGACACCGAAACACGCGAGCGACACATCCCCCTCAACCACCTCGCTGAAGAGCAGGGCCGCTTCTGCGTTTACAACAGCCTCCTCTCTGAAGCGGCTGTGCTCGGTTTCGACTACGGTTACACCCTCCTCGCCCCCAACGTGCTCATCTGCTGGGAAGCTCAGTTTGGTGACTTCGTCAACGGTGCCCAGGTCATCATCGACCAGTTCATCGCCAGTGCTGAGAGCAAGTGGCAGCGCCCAAGCCAGATCACCCTTCTCCTGCCTCACGGTTACGAAGGTCAAGGACCCGAGCACTCCAGCGCTCGACTCGAGCGTTTCCTCCAGCTCTCCGCAGGTCGCAACTGGCAGGTCTGTAACTTCACAACCCCAGCCCAATACTTCCACGCGCTGCGTCGCCAGATGAAGCGTGGCTTCCGCAAGCCCCTGGTCGTCATGACCCCGAAGAGCCTACTGCGCCATCCGAAGTGCGTCTCCAAGCTCAGTGAAATGGCCGAAGGCACCAGCTTCAAAGAGATCATCGACGACGATCAACTCCTCGGCCCTGCTGAGCGTGTCACCCGTCTCATTCTCTGCAGCGGCAAAGTTTACTACGACCTCCTCGAGTTCCGCGAGCAAAACAAGATCAAGAACGCCGCCATCATCCGCATTGAGCAGCTCTACCCGCTGCATGAGAACCTCCTGAAGGAACTCGTCGCTCGTTACCCCCGCGCCCAAAAGAAATGGGTCTGGTGTCAGGAAGAGCCACGCAACATGGGTGCCTTCAACTACATCCGCAATCGCCTCTCCGACATCTCCGGACACCGTGTCCGCTACGCCGGTCGCGAACGCAGCTCCAGCCCAGCCGCAGGGTCCAAAGCCATTCACGTGCTCGAGCAGGAAAAGCTCGTCGAAGATGCATTCAGCGTCTGATGCCCTGAGCCATCCGCACCTCGCTCGTCCCCTCATCCTCTCATTCGCAGCCCTCAAACTCCACGTCATGTCTGACATCAAAATCCCCGCACTCGGCGAATCCGTCGCCGGAGGTCAAATCGCCAAGTGGCACTTCAAAGACGGCGACACCGTCAAGATCGGAGACGTCCTCCTGACCCTCGAAACTGACAAAGTCGCCGCTGAAGTCACCGCCGAATTCAAAGGCGTGTTGACCATTGGCAAACAAGCGGGAGAAGATGTGGAAGTCGGTGCCGTGGTCGGTCAAATCGCGGAAGCCGCAGCCGCCCCTTCCCCAGCGGTCGCAGACACGCCAGCACCGGCCCCAGCCGCTCCGGCTGCACCTGCCCCAGTCCCGGTGGCTGAAGCCCCCAAAGCGGCACCCGCACCAGCTGCCGCAGCAGCACCTCAGCCTGCTCCAGCGCCCAAAGCGGCCGCTCCGGCCCCAGCGAAAGTCGAAGGCCGTGTCACGCGCAAGAAAATGACTCCGCTGCGCAAAAAGATCGCGGACCAACTCGTCAGTGCTCAGCAGACCGCCGCCATTCTCACCACCTTCAATGAGTGTGACATGACGAACGTCATGGCCCTGCGCTCGAAGATCCAAGATAGCTTTGTGAAGACTCACGGAGTGAAACTTGGTTTCATGTCCTTCTTCGTGAAAGCAGTGGTCGAGGCCCTCAAAGCCGTGCCTGCGATCAATGTGCGCGTCGATGGCGACGAGATCGTTCAGCAGCATTTTTATGACATCGGCGTCGCCGTTGGCACCGAAAAAGGCCTCATTGTCCCTGTCCTGCGTGACACCGACCAGAAGTCTTTTGCCGACATCGAGAAAGACATCCTGGCTTACGCAGCCAAGGCGAAAGAAGGCAAAATCGCTATTCCCGATCTCACCGGCGGCGTTTTCACCATCTCCAATGGTGGTGTCTATGGCTCCCTGCTCAGCACCCCCATCATCAATCCACCGCAGAGCGCCATCCTGGGCATGCACACCATCCAGCAGCGCCCCGTCGCGATTGATGGTCAAGTCGTCATCCGTCCAATGATGTATCTGGCCCTCAGCTATGACCACCGTGTCGTCGATGGCAAAGAAGCCGTGACCTTCCTGATCCGCATCAAAGATTGCATCGAAAACCCAGCTCGCATTCTGGTCGGTGCATGAATTGACACGAACTTTCACGTTCGTTGAACGCGTATTGGTGCTAACGTCTCTATGAGAGAACCCGTCCTGCTCCCGCAGGCCTCTCGATGTCCATGCCTGCACCCCTGCCCATCGCCCCACCAAATTCGCGCAGCCCCTTTGTGTGGCTGCGCAACAAGCTGTTGGCAGGTCTCGCCGTGGCCCTGCCACTGCTGATCACCTTCTGGATTCTACAGAACGGTTATCATCTCCTGCATGGCTGGAGCGTGCCTCTCCTGGACTTCGTGGCCCGATTCCTCAACGAAGTCGCCGGTCACACGCTGGTCGATCCGACCAGCCCTGTTTACCAGCATATCCTAACATTTGTAGGCTTCCTGATCCCGCTGGCTGTCTTTGTCGCCCTCGGCGTGATGGCCACCAACGTCATCGGCGTGCGTGTCGTCGCGGCCATGGACAAACTGCTCATCAGCGTGCCCATCGTCTCCTTCATCTACAAGTCGTTGAAGCAAGTCATCGACGGTTTCAAAGGCCTGGGTGGACGTCAGAACTTCAAGCGCGTAGTTTATGTCGATTACCCTTCCGGTGACATGAAGATGCTCGGTTTTGTCACCGGCCAATATCTCGACCCTCAGCAGAACAAAGTTCTCGCAGCCGTCTTCGTGCCAGGGGCGCTCAGTCCCATGACAGGGCTGCTCCTTGTCGTTCCCATTGAACAAATCACCGATGCTCCGTTGACTGTCGAAGACGCCATGAAACTCATTTTCTCAGGCGGTCTGGTCGTGCCAGCTCGATTGATGGCCCCTGCTTTAAAACCAGACATCAGTCCCGCACCGCTCCCCGTGGCCGAAGAACCCGTCCATGAAGACGAAGAGCCCGCTCTCCCTGCCGGCCTTCCCCGTGCTGAAGACTTCGATTCCGGCGATCCCGACATCCTCATCGACAGCGAGCTGGAAGCCTCAGAGCTCGCCAGCTCCTCCTCCAAAGGCCGTCGTCTCCTTAGCGCCCTCAATTGGCGCAAAAAGTAAGCTTCCGTTCGAGGAGATCCGCGCCGCAGCATCGGCTTTCCAGCTTGGGTTTCTGGACTCAAACAGCCCCATCATCGCTTTTGCAGTCTAAAGCTGAGCGCAGCCAGCCCGAAGGTCGCCACAATCATCAACGTGCTCAGGGCATTGATGACAGGCAGACTGCGGCTGGTTTTCATCATGCTTGCCACACGCAGTGGCAGCGTCGTGGTGCCTGGACCTGAGACAAAAAAGCTGATCACATAGTCATCGATCGACAACGTAAAAGCCAGCAGGCCACCCGCCAAAATCCCTGGCAGAATCAGGGGCAACAACACACGCCGAGCCGCCTGCCATCGAGTCGCTCCGAGATCGCGTGCCGCCTCCAGCAAGGTCGGATCAAAGTCCTCCAAACGCGCCAAAACCACCATGGCCACATAGCTGACACTGAACGTCACATGGGCCATCCACAGCGTCAGCATGCCCGTCTCGACCCCCAAGGCGACAAACAGCGCCAGCAGAGACATGCCCATCAACAAATCTGGCAGCGCTAGGGGCAACGTGATCAGGACTCGATGCGCCGTTTGCAATCGCGTGCGAAAGTGATGCAACGCCAACGCCGCCAGGGTGCCTAGAATCATCGCGGTCAGGGTCGAACTCAGGGCGATTTTTAGCGTGATGCTCAAAGCCTCCCACACCGCACGTTCCGCCCAGAGCCGATCATACCATTTCCAGGTAAAACCCTCCCATTCACCTCCAAAGCGAGATTCATTGAAGGAATTCACCACCAGCACAACGAGCGGCGCGTGTAGAAACACCAGAACGAACAACGTCAGCCCACGGGCAGTGAAAACACAGCGTAGCAGTTTCATGGCAGACTCCCCTCCGCATTGAGCTGGCGACCCGTTCTCACACGTCCCGTCCACACGACGGGCACCAGCACCACCAGCAAAAGCACGCCTGAAAGAGCCGACGCCAGGGGCAGATTTCGGTC
>JAIXVB010000317.1 GCA_027483245.1 Verrucomicrobiaceae bacterium
GGAGGGGTCTTCGATGCTTGTTAGATCGACAAAGATGGCACAGGTCGCTGCGATCTGCGGCAGGACAAGGAGGCGATCACGCACCGATTGCTCAAACGGTTTCGGAGCCAAAGCCGTGCCCATGTTGCTCACCACGACATCCGTTCCTCGAGCTTTCATTCCCGTCTCCCAGCTCTTTTCAAAGCCTCGCGAAAGCCCCACCAAAGTCACCACGGCGGCGATGCCAATCGAAATGCCGACAAGCGTCAGCCCCGTGCGCACAGGACGCCGCCAAAGACCACGAACCACAACGGTGAAAAAAGTCATTCTGAAATCGGCATTCGAGGTTCGTCATTCACAATGTGCCCATCCTTCATTTGAATCGTTCGGGAGGCCATGCGCGCGATGTTCAAGTCATGTGTCACCAGGACCAGCGTCATATTTTTCTCGCGTTGAAGCCGAATGATGAGCTCCAAGATGTTCGCGGTGTTTTCACTGTCCAGGTTGCCCGTCGGCTCATCCGCCAGCAGTACCGTCGGTCCATTGGCGAGACTGCGAGCGATGGCGACACGCTGCCGCTCTCCACCTGAAAGTTGAGCCGGAAAATGATGACGTCGATTCTCCAGTCCGACTGACTGCAACAGGTGGATCGCCCGACTCTCGCGCTCAGCCTTTGGGATGTCCGATTCGAACATCGGGATCTGCACATTCTCCAACGCCGTAAAGGTCGGCAGCAAATGGAAGGACTGAAAGATGAAGCCAATTTCACGAGCGCGGTAAGTGGACGTGTCAGGCATCTCCGTCATCAAGCGCCCCCGATAGAGCAAGCTTCCTGAACTTGGTTTATCAAGCGAGCCAAGCAGTTGCAGCAGCGTTGTTTTGCCAGAGCCGCTCGTGCCGATGATGGCCACGAACTCACCGGAATGAATTTGAAAGCTGATGCCACGCAGCGCCTTCACGCGTCCCTCATCGAACTCCTTTTGAAGGCTTTTGGCCTCGAAGACACAATCGTGCGAAACCTTAGAATCTTGAGCGGATGGCACCGACTTCATGATGGGCGAGGGGCTGAATTCCATTGCGCACCCACCCGCGGATCCCGCAGGCAGCGGATCATGTCCATCATCGCGTGACCATAACTTTTGAAAGGTGGGCGCTCATCCTGCATCATTGGTAGCAATTCATCTGCAAGAGTCGGCAGGTGTGCGTGAGGCAAGCCCACATGCAGATGATGCACGCCATGAAAGGGCTCATGCAAAAGCGTGAAAGCCACCAGTCGGCCCCACCATCCTGTGGCTACAATATTCCGGGTCGCGCTGTTCACGGTGCTCCCAGTCAAACCCACGTGCTCGATGTATTTGCGCCATGTCTGGAGGTTCGCGGCCACAAAAGCAGGCACCGCATACATCCAGAGGAAATAGCTCCAGACTCCTGCCAACGAAACCGCCGTCAGGATGACACCCCACACCACCACCATCAGCGCCAACTCCATCCAGATACGCCGCCGCACCTTTTTGCTTCGAATCGGGGAACCTGTGCGCAAAAAGGCCCGCAGGAATAACAAAGGCGTGAAGAACAAGCCCATCGTCAATTCCGACAACGCCGCCAGCACACGCGCCCAACGAGGCACCTCAGGGAATACAAAAGGCCACAACTCCTCATCTCTCTCGGTGGCAAAGTAAGCATGATGGGTCTGATGCGCCGCCCGATAAAGGCTGAAACTCATGAAGCTGAAGACCCCGAGCAGCACGCCATCGAACTCGTTGAACCGTCGATTCTGGCGCAACAAACCATGCGTCGCTTCATGCAGACCGACCGCCGATCCATGCATCAAATGACTGATCACAAGAACGATCGGAATCACCAGCCAAAGCGATGCCTGATGATACAAAGCCATGGCAAGTGTGATCTCGATCAGTGCTAAGACGATGACCACAATTTGAAAGGCCGAACGACTCAGCCAATGCGGTTCTAACGACTCGGAGGAGGTCTGCATAGGGGGCATCATTTTCATCGCTGTGAAACCCGATCCATGCGGCCAGAGTTCGTGTCTCCCTATCGTCCCGAACCGCACTCCGCAGCAATGCCTATCTGCCCAGGTAGGGTTATACCCCATGCGAACCTCCTTCACACCGTTAATTGACACAAAACCCCATCCAAATCAGCGCCTTCGTGGTGTGATCATCCTCACCGCAATGAACTCATCAGGGTCGAGGTCAGGACTTCGGGACTTTGGCAGACGTTGGTGAGAATGGCGAGGTAGAGTCGGCTGACGATTTGGATGTCTTTGAGTGCGAATTGACCTTCGCGAAAAAGCCAAGCCACTTCGAGGGCATCCCCCTCTTCATTGATCTCACAGGCGAGATCAAAACGTGGGGTGCCTGTGCTTCTCATTCGGAGTTTTAGTGAAAGGCCAGGCACGGCGACATCCGGCACCGGATGATTTTGCAGGGCAAAACGTATCTCAAAAACGGGATTGCGCCCAGGCACGATTTCTTCCTTCAAAGCACGCACCAACTCGGCAAAGGGCATCGCATGGGCAAAGGACTCGACCGTTGTCTGATGAACTCTCTTCAGACTCTCGATGAAGGATTGTGAACGATCGATCTGACCTCGCAGGGGCACGATGCCTGAGCAGTAGCCCATGGTCTCGCGCACGGCTTGTTTGTTGCGATTCGCCACGGGTGTGCCGACGAGGATATCATCCGCACCTGTCCACTTCGACACTGTGATTTGAAAGGCCGTGAGCAGGGTGCTGAACAGCGTAGCTCCGTGCCGTCGTGCGAGTTCGCGCACACCGCGGCCTGTTTGTGCAGGCACCTGAGTGACGTGACGTTGCATCGCGCCCTGACTGGTTTTATTCCAAAGACGAGGCACACCTGCGAGATGAGTTTCCCAAAAACTCGCCGCTTCCTGGAGCACGGCGGGTTGCCAGAAAGCCCGTTCAGCGGCTCCCCATTCAGCATACGAAAGAGGCACCGGAGGCAGCGCGGCGAGGTTGCCACGGACACCCTGCATGTAGGCCGCGAAGAGATCCTGCACGAACACGCCCAAGGTCCAGCCATCGGCAATCGCGTGATGGATGGCAAAGATGAGCACATGATCATCTGCGGAACGTCGAATCACTTCCGCTCGATAAAGAGGGCCTTGAACGAGATCAAAGGGCTTCATGAAAATCTCACGGGCCAGATTTTCAATGTCCTCGTCTTGATTGAGGTCTGAACTCAGTTCACGAAAGCGCAAAGCAGGTTTGCCCGATCTACGAATCATCTGAAGAGGTTGGCCTTTGCCGGGCAGAATGGACAAACGAAACACCTCTTGTCGATCGACGACTTTTTGAAGTGCCGCTTCACTGCCCTGAGGGGTCAAAAGACCACGCACATGGATCAGGGCACAAATGTTGTTCGACACATCCCCCGCAGACACTGACGTAGCCTCCCACAGTTCACGTTGAGGAAAGCTCAGCGGCTGAAGACGAATCTCACCACTCTCCAACCATTGCTTTAAACGCGTGCGTTTGGCCTCATTAGGAGCCGGAGTCATGGCCACACTTTCCAAGTTTTGAGGTGGAGTCTTCGCCGTATCGTCATGAGTCCTGAGGTCCGTTTGCAAGCGCGGCCAAGCACCCGCGAGCATCGCCAGCCAGACCACCACTGTTTTTTGTTATCGCCCCAAACCGCCCTCCGCAGCAACGTCAATCTATCAAGGTAGGGTTATACCCCATACGAGCAGGTCCAGACGCGCTGCGCCTGCGTGCTACTTTCCAGAAATCAACCACCCCGTGGCTTGATCTCCCCTCTATTAGACCTTTGGAAACCCCTGAAACTTTCTGCAATGCCCCGCCAAAACATTTTTGGGCACCTGCAACTTTCTGCAATACCCCGCCAAAACATTTTTGGGCACCTGCAACTTTCTGCAATGCCCCACCAAAACATTTTTGGGCACCTGCAACTTTCTGCAATACCCCGCCAAAACATTTTTGGGCACC
>JAIXVB010000241.1 GCA_027483245.1 Verrucomicrobiaceae bacterium
GAACTCGGCGCGGGATTCCCCAAAGACAATCTGACCCCACGCGGCCTCATTTTGAACCTCGGCCACAATCTCTGGGCCTGCTTCGACACCGACCTCCTGCGCATCGCCTGCATCTGGGAAGGCGAGCCCGGCAAACCTCCCGTCACTCCAGAAGCGCTGGCCCCTGGGTCGTATCACATCGCCGGACAGAAAACCAAGGACGGCCAGGAGTATCTGCCGAAACCGAACGGCAAAGTCTGGCTGACCAATGGCATTTATCCCGGCTGGCAGGTCGGCGACAAACCGAGCTTCACGGATCCGCGTGAGCCGGGGCCGAGCAAGGAGGAAGTCGGGAGAGGATCGCTTCCCAAGGAGTTTGGCCGATTTATAGCCTTGGATCGCAAAGACAAGACACTCATCCTAGATCCTCAAGGTCAGAGCCTGAATTTTGTGCTTCACTACGAAGTATTGGGCACCGCTGTGAAGGAAGCGTGGGTGTTTTCAGAAGGCCCAAAAGAGTTCATTCGATCCTTCACGATTGCTCCCCACTCAAAACCGCTGCTGCTAATGGTCGGTCAAGACAAGGAGTACAAGGATTATCGCCTCCCATGGGTCAGGGTTCGAATCGCTGACGGCCAAATGATGCTGTCGATTGATCCATCCGAAGAGGAACGACGCTTTGTTCTACGGGGCACTGTCGGTGCAGGATGGGAGTTAGAGTATGCTCCGCTAGAATTTCGAAAAGCGCTAGGATCCCTATGCACATTCCCTCCGACCGTCACCACCCACGCAACCCTTTCCACAAAACCCGACGCCTACGTCATCGACGACATTCCTTTGCCAGTGCCGAATCCCTGGAAACGCAATGTGCGGCTGGCGGACATCGCTTTTCTCAATGATCAGGGCGATGCAGCGGGTGTCACGTTTGATGGGGATGTGTGGTTGATCTCCGGCTTGAAGGGCGATCTGGAAAACGTGACCTGGAAGCGATTCGCCAGCGGTCTGCATGAGCCGATGAGCATTGTCGCGAGGAAGGGGCAAGGGGGCAAAGATCAAAAGGTCGAGATCCTGGTGTTTGATCGCAGTGGCATCTGGAAGCTGGTGGACACAGACGGTGACAAGGATTGCGACCGCTATGAGATGTTCTGCAATCTCTTCGCCCAAACGGCCGAGACGCGTGAGTTTCCAAACTCCATGAAGCTGGGACCGGATGGCTCGCTCTACATTTCGAAAGGCGGGCAGGAAGGCACCACCTTTGGCAAACACAATGGCACGGTCATCAAGGTGGCTCCGGATGGGAAAGCCTTTGAAGTCATCGGCTACGGACTGCGTCAGCCGTTCATCGGCGTGCATCCGCAAACAGGACTCGTCACCGCGAGTGATCAGCAGGGCAATTATGTGCCTTCCACCCCGATCCAGATCATCGAGAATCACCACTTTTACGGCCATGTGCCCAGCATCGCCCCGAAGGAAGTGTATCCAGCCCCGATCACGGAGCCCCTGGTGTGGATTCCCCACCCCGTGAACCCCAGCGGCGCCACGCAGACATGGCTGGTCGGAGCCAAAATGGGCCCGATCAATGACGAGCTGATCCATGTCGGCTACAATCGACCCGAGCTTTTCCGAGTGGTGGGGCATGATCTGGGTAAGGATGCTCAAACGCGTTCCGCCGCCGCAGTGGTCAGCTTCAGTCGTGATCTCGATTTCGGGCCGCTCAATGCCATCGTCAATCCTGCGGATGGCCAGCTCTATGTGGTTGGTTTCCAAGTGTGGGGCACCACGGCGAAGAAGCTCAGCGGACTCGCTCGCCTGCGCTACACCGACAAACCACGCGTGCTGCTGAAGGAAGTGAAACCGACCGACAAAGGCCTGCTGCTGCGTTTCAATGCCAAGCTCAATGCCAAACTGGCCACCGACCCGGCCAGTTACAGCGCGGAGCGTTGGAACTACCAGCGCACGGCTGAATATGGCAGCCCACATCTCAAACTGGACGGCACGACCGGGCAAGAATGGATGACCGCCAGCAGCGCCTACCTCAGCGAGGATGGCATGAGTGTCCTGGTCGGCATCCCGGACATGAAAGCAGGGGTGCACCAAATGCGCATCGGCTGGGGACTGGAAAGCGCTGATGGTCTGAAAGCGGCCAACACCGCTTACTTCAGCCCGTGGAAACTCACGCCCTTTGAGGCCGCGAAGGAGGGATTTGCCAACATCACCGTGGACCTAACGCCCCGTCAGATGGAAACCGTCGCCCTGGCCAAACCCACCGTCGAAGAGGGGGCCAAGCTCTACCAGATGATCGGCTGCATGGCCTGTCACAGCATTGATGGCAGCACGGTGGGCAAGGTCGGGCCAAGCTGGAAAGGCATCTTCGGCACGGAGCGTGTGCTGGGCAAAGGCGGCAAATCAGCGATCGCGGATGAAGCCTACCTGCGTGAATCCATCACCAATCCAAGCGCCAAAGTCGTGAAGGGCTTTGAGAAATTCGACACCGGCATGCCCATCTACGCCGGCATCTTGAACGAAAGCCAGATCGATAGCCTCGTGCTCTACATCAAGAGCCTGAAATGAGCCCAAAAAAGGGGCAGAGCGTTCAGCCCTGCCCCTTCTAGAATCTATTTAGCGGCGCCACTGATACATCCAGCGCTCGGAGATGACTTTGTCTCCATCCTTCATCTCGCACATGAGTTCGAGCAGCGGTGTTTTGTCCGGCACATCGAGTTTAAAGAAGGCACGCCAGCCGCCGGTTTCCTTGTTGTGCATGACGCGCTTGTCCAGCACCTTGGCTTCGCCGTTGCTGATGACGACATCGATGTCAGGCACCCAGTCCGCGGGCTTTTTCAAATTCAGCCCGCCCTTGGTGAAATCGACGATGTATTCATGATCGTC
>JAIXVB010000229.1 GCA_027483245.1 Verrucomicrobiaceae bacterium
ATGATGCGATACTCAGGACCGAGAAGCTGAGCCAGCACACCCGTCCAGCGGACATGGGGTGGGTGGCGGCGAGGATGCGGCGCAGTGATGCTGTTGGGGTCATAACCCCAGGTGTTGGAATCGCCAAAGCAAAGAACGGTCTTCATTCAGAAAGCAGCGTAGCGCGCGTGCGGCTGAGGGCGAGTGAAAGTGCGCTCGTCAGCTCAGTCGGGGTCGGGGATGACATCGACGGCGACTTGCAGGCGCTGCTCTCCGGCTCCGATGGTGACTCCCCGCATAGGACTGACATCGCTGAAATCACGGCCCCAAGCCACGGTGATGTGGCGGTCGGAAGGCAGAATGTTGTTGGTGGGATCGGCATCCATCCAGCCGCAGGCCTCCCCACAAAAAACGGAAACCCAAGCGTGGGAGGCATCCGCTCCGATGAGCTTCACTGTGCCAGGAGGCGGCATGGTTTCGAGGTAACCACTGACATAGCGTGCGGGCAGTCCGAGACTGCGCAAGCAGGCGATCATGACTTGGGCAAAGTCCTGGCAAACCCCGCGACGTTTTTTCAGAACCTCGGTGACGGGGGTGGTGTAGTCGGTGGCTTTGGGGTCAAAGATGAAGTCCTCATTGACCCGACGATTGAGATCACACACGCCTTCCAGAATCGGTCGTTTGGCTGGAAAAGAAGGGAGGGCGTAATCGGCGAAAATCTGCCCTGTGGGAATCAGCGTGGAGGCAAAGGTGAGCTCGCCCGCGTGAGTGGAAGGCGTGAATCGATCGGCGCGGCAAGAGTCCCGCACAGTCTCCCACGGAGGCGTTGTGGCAGGATCGATGGATTCAATCGGCTCCACTTCCACCAAGCTGCGGGCAATGACCTCGAGCTTTTGATGTGCGCCTTCGATCTCAAAATACACCGTGGTGTTGCCAAAGTAGTCTGCCCGTTCTGAGCGTTGCACCGGTTCAGGACGAATGGTGAGTTCATGCCAAGGACACTCCTGACAGGCCAGGGCTCTGGGCTCTAGCCGGGTGGTGTAGTGACCCACCGTGACGAGGCTCTCGTAACTGTATGTGGTTCGGTGAATGATGCTGTAGCGCACGGGTAGGAAGGAGGTTCAGCGTTGGCGTGGCTCGTTACTGCCCCTGGGTCCGGGTGGCATGGGAGAAATAATGCTCCGTGATGATGTCGGAAAGCTTTTCGAGACCCTCGGCGATGATGGTGCAGGTAGCCTTGACCGCGGGGATGGTATCGTCGGCTGTTTTAGCCAGAGCCTGGAGATTCAAAGCCGCAATGTGTGAATTGAGATGATCGGTCTGCTGCTTTTCACGGCCTCCTGTATCGAGATTGGGGTCCGTCGGGAGCTGATGCATTTGCCGCCCCAGAACCAGAAGCTGGTGAGCGACGGAGCGTGGGTTGGTGTCATTGAGTAACAGCAAATCCAAGACAGGAACGAGCATGGGCCGAGCAAAGTGCAGTCGGCGATAGGTCATGGAGCTATCACAGATTTCCAGCAGCGGATTGAGAATGCTGTCGTCGCTCGCAGCGATGTTGAGTGTGCTCTTGGTGAGGTCCAGCATGATCGTCGCACGCTCAAGACGGCGACCGATTTCGAGGAAACGCCAACCGTGACCTCGAGTCATGTTTTCATGCTGCATTCCGGCAAAGGCGGCGAGGTCCAGCACCAAGGTGTCGAGCGCGGCTTGAGCAGTGGACATGCTGAAAGGTCCGGCTGGCAGACGTGCATCACGTTCGATGCGGTTGAACAGACGCCACATGTCATCGGAGAGACGATCTCGGGCCGCTGAGGCATTGTAGCGTAAGCGAGAAAGCAGTTTCGGCACGCTGCCATCACGCTGAGAGTCCTGGAGGAGTGCCTGGAGGTGATCGCGTAGGGTAGTCACCCCTGCTGGGACAAGGTCCAAATGATGCATGAGCTGGACACAACTCTGAGCTTCCAGACTTTGCACCGCACCACGTTCTCCAGACAGGCGCTGCATCACCGCACGTGCCAATCGCACGGTGAGTTCCAAGCGCTCAGCATAACGGCCTAACCAATAAAGATGATCAGCCACACGGCTCGGGACTCCGCTCGGTGGGCGTGCAGGGCGGATGACGATCGGTTGTTGATTGAGATGACCAAAAGCAGTGTCAGCCTTGCCATCGCCGAGGACCCAGGTGTCTTTGCTGATGCCGCCAGAGCGCATGGTGACGAGCCAGCGTTGAGATTCGGGACTGACGCGTGACAGACCGCCGGGCATGGCAGAGAAACCTTCGCCATTCGAGATGGCAAAGCTGCGCCAGACCAGAGAGCGAGGTTCGATCTTTTCACCCGTCCATGTCGGGGCCGTGGAGAGACTGAGAACCTCCTGCGCCAGCCACTCGTGTGGAGTCGCCCGGATGGTCTCCAACAGTCGCGCTTTTTGTTCGGCATCGAGATCCGCAATGAAAACCGGATCGCGGGCTCCGCGAACGAAGGCAGGTTTGACGACCCAACGATTCGGGTCTGCGAGCACCATGTTGAGCTCACGTTTCTGCCCACACCACCACGTCGGCACGCAGGGGAGTTTTAATTCCTCTCCCAAGATGTGGCGGCAGAGGCCGGGCATAAAAGGATGCAGGGCAGGGGTCTCGATGAGGCCAGTGCCCAGTCCATTGGCCAGGGCGATGCTGCCACTGCGCCACGCTTCCAAGAGGCCTGCGGAGCCGAGAAGCGAGCCGGAATTAAGCTCCAGCGGATCGCAAAAGACATCATCGACATGGCGGACCATCACATCCACTCGACGCAGGCCTTCCAGAGTTTTCAGATGCACATGCCGATCACGCACCGTGAGGTCGGCTCCTTCCACCAGTGGGAAACCAAGATAGCGTGCCTGAAACGCATGTTCGAAGTAGGTCTCATTGTAGGGACCGGGGGTCAGCATCAAAATGCCTGCCATGCCGGTGCGATTCTTCGGCGCCAGTGAGCGCAGCATTTCACGCTTTTGCTCAAAGTAGGTCGCCAATCTTCGCACCTGAGAAGTGTTAAACTCCTCCGCATAGACATTGGACATGACGATGCGGTTTTCCAGCGTGTAACCATGGCCGCTCGGTGCCTGGGCACGATCTGCAAGCACTCGCCATTGGCCCCCGGCATCGCGCACAAGGTCGCAGCCAAAGGTGAAGATAAAGCGGCCTCCCGGCGGGTTGATGCCCTGCACGGAGCGCAAAAAACCGGGGTTGGCTTGCAGCAGTCCGGGGGGGACCAAACCGTTGCGCATAAGTTTTTGAGGTCCGTAGAGGTCCAAAAGGATCGCATTCAGCAAACGTCCGCGTTGATCCAATCCCGCCTGCACGGTGCGCCATTCTTGGTCAGCGACGATGAACGGCAGGAGATCCAGATTCCATGGGCGACTGGTGCCCAAGGCATCGTCATAAATATTGTAGGTGACCCCATGATCATGCAGCAGGCGCTGGATGGTCTCGGCTCGTTGCTTGAGGTCAGCCTGAGTGCACTGCGCTAAAAAACTGCCAAACACTTTCCAGTGTGGACGCAGTTCTCCCGAGGGCATGGCCATCTCATCGAAGACCCCCGGCGTGGCACGATAGCCATGCAGGTTATCCACGGGCAGAGACGGCGTTGCCATGACTGATCGTGGTGGGTTTTCGGAGAGCGGAGGGCGAGAGTTCGGCATTCGGCAGGGGACAGACGTTTCGCCAGATTGGCGCCCTAAAGCAAGGAAACAGATTCAATGCCAACTTTGGATTTTTAAAGGCCGTAGAGAGCACTTCAAACAGTCTTATTCTCATGGCAGCGATTCAAGTGAGGATGACCTGAGCTTGAGCGAGTTCCTGGGTGTGGGTTAGGGAGATCAATACGCGGGTGACGCCTTGGATGTCGGCGTGATGTTTGGCTCCCCCGTGAAGGAGGAGATGAGGTTTGCCAGAGGCTTCACGAGTGACTTCGAAGTCCTTCCAGTCCACGCCCTCAGCCCAGAGACCTGTGCCGATGGCCTTGGCAGCCGCTTCTTTGGCGGCAAAACGCGCGGCGTAGTGCATGGCGGGATCCGCGCAGGCATCGCAGTAAGCGATCTCGCCAGCCGTGAAGGTGCGCTCTTTGAAGCGGTCTCCGTGTTTGGTGAGCAGCCCGCGGATGCGTGCGACTTCGACCAGATCAATGCCGAGTCCGAGAGGGCTCATGCGTGAGGGTAACGGCTCATGATGGCAGCGAACTCTTCAATCGCCTGTCGCAAGCCGACAAAAACCGAGCGCGCGACGATGCTGTGCCCAATATTCAGCTCTGCGAGATGGGGCACGCTGAAGAGTTCGGGGAGGTTCTTGGTGGTGAGCCCGTGGCCTGCGTTGATTTGCAAACCAAGGCTGTGTCCCAGCTCCGCCGCTGCCTGCAAACGCAGGGTTTCTTGGGCACGCTGGGCGCCCTGCTCATTGGCAAAGGTGCCAGTGTGCAGCTCAATCATGCTGGCACCGATCTCGGCTGAGGCACGCACTTGATCCAAATCGGGATCGATGAACATGCTCACTCGCGTGCCATTGGCTTCGAGTTGGCTGACACTGCTCTGAAGTGCGTTTTTTTGACCAACGACATCCAGTCCGCCTTCGGTCGTGACCTCTTCACGATTCTCGGGCACCATGCAGACAAAGTCCGGTTTCACCTGAAGGGCGATGGCCAGGATCTCGGCGGTGTTGCCCATTTCCAGATTCAGGAGGGTGCCGATTTTTTCGCGCAGGAGATAAACATCTTCATCCACAATGTGGCGGCGATCCGCGCGCAAATGAATCGTGATGGAGTGAGCTCCAGCCGCTTCGGCCGTGAGTGCAGCTTCGAGAATGGAGGGCTCGACATTGTGAGCCCCGAGCATCGTGCGATAGCGTGCCTGCCGGAGGGTGGCTACGTGGTCAATGTTAACGCCAAGAAGGAGAGGTGAGTTCATCAAAGAGAGATGGGTTTGTCCGAAGAGAGTCGAGTGGAGCGGTCCTTGTCCAGTTGTTGAGTCGCCCAGCTGTGCAGGCGACGAAGAATGAAATCGAGGAGCAAAGCGATCAGGATTCCGGCGAGTGCTCCCCCAATGCCGCCATAGAGAGGAATCAGCCAGCTTTCATCAAGGTGGGCGGAGATGTTTTGCAGGAGCCAAGCGCTCAGCGCCCCTGCGGGGATGCCAGCGAGGGCACCGCATTGAAGCAGAAAAACACGAATGCCCGTCTGAGGACGACCTGCCAGCAATCCCGCCAGGACGGATGAAGAAACGATGCCGAGACTGACCAGGGCGGCTGCCAAAGCGAGGGCCACCAACCCCATCGCGAGGCCCACACCGATCAAGATGAGTGCGACGATGAAGATGATGAGGCCAAACATGGCAGGGGTGGTGATCAATGCAGGAAATGGCGATGGCCTGTGAACACCATGGCCATCTTACGCTCGTC
>JAIXVB010000135.1 GCA_027483245.1 Verrucomicrobiaceae bacterium
AATGGAGACCTGACCGGGGCGAATCCGCCGACGGCGCTGCGCATGAAGCTGTGGCTGGAGCTGTGCCCACGGGTGAAAAACGGGGCTCCCTGGGTGTTCATCAAGCTGCACACGCACGCAGGCATCCCGCAGAACTATCGCACGCTGCTGGGAGATCCCGCGCGGCGCTTTTATCAGAGCCTGACGGCGCTGGGCCAGAGCATGCCGGGTTTTCATCATCACTTCGTCACCGCTCGTGAGATGGTGAACCTGATCCACGCCGCTGAGGACGGGAAGACGGGGGACCCAGGGCTGTGGCTGGACTACCGATATGGAAGGCCGCCGGTGGGCAGGGATCAGTGATCGGTAATCAGTAATCAGTGGTCAGTGGTCAGTGGTCAGTGGTCAGTGGCATCACTCCGCATTCCGCACTCCGCACTCCACCACTCCACCACTCCACAAAAAACCCGCGCCGAAGCCGACGCGGGTTTTCAAAGGGACAACGCAACGAAGCGAAGCGACCTGAGGCTTACTTGATCTCGAGGCAGACGCCTTCTTTGGTGCTGCGGGCGAAGAGGTGATCGTAGGCGAGGACGGGGTAGCTCCAGACTTTGCCATCGAGGACGTCATCGCGCTTCAGCTCGACGTATTTTTCGGGGTTGGCTTCGACGATGACGACTTCACCTTTGTCGCTGAGGGCGATGACTTTGTCGCCCGCGAGGATGACCTGACCAGGGCCGAAACCGGCTTCTTTCCAGACGTCTTTGCCGGTCTTGATATCCAAGCAGGCGAGAGGGCCGACGCCGTATTCTTTGAAGCTGAACATGCCGTAGAGGTAACCGTCTTTTACCACGGGGGTGCTCCAGTGATTGAAGCATTCGTTTTCACGACGCCAGATCATTTCGGCACGCAAGCCGCTGCCGCTCTTGCTGATCTTGAAGGCCCCAGCGCCCACGCCATAACCGGCAGAGCAATAGACGATGTCTTCATAAACGACGGGTGAAGCGGCGGTGGAGACTTTGAAGGGGAACTCAGCGCGCCAGAGCACCTTGCCATCGGCAGGGTTGACGCCGACGAGACCGACCTGGGTGAAGAAGATGGCCTGATGCACGCCGTGGATGTCGGCAATGACCGGGGTGGCGTGGGTCATCTTATCGTTCTCACCCTTCCACACGATGTCGCCCGTGTTCTTGTTCAGACCGAGCAGGGCCTGGCCTTCACCGCCGCCGCAGAGCAGCAGGATGTCGCCATCAATGACGGGAGAGGCGGCGTTCTGCCACTTGATCTGAACGCCGGCATTGTCCTTCATGACATCGCGCTTCCACACAGGTTTGCCTGTAGCGGCTTCAAAGCAGAACACGCCCAGATTGGCGTCGATGGCATAGACTTTATCGCCACTGACCACGGGGGTGGAGCGGGGTCCATCGCCGCCTTTGTTGTCATTCGCACCGGCATCGCCTCCGCCGTCGTATTTGCCGATCACGGTCAGGGGTTTGCTCCAGACTTCTTTGCCTTTCACGGCATCGAGCGCCACCAGCACTTCACCGGTGTTGCCATCGGTTTCACCGGTGATGATGGTGAAGGCCTTGCCGCCAGCGACGGCAAAGGAGCTGAAGCCTGTGGGGGTGTCGGTCTTCCACAGCGTTTTGATTTTGGCGCTCTTCCAGTTGGCGACCTTGGGCGCGGCGACGGTGCCGTTGTTGTTGGGACCGCGGAACTGGGCCCACTCGGTGAGCGTGGTTTGGGCGGAAAGGCTGGCCACCGTGAAAAGCGAGCTGCCGAGGAGGGTGAGGGTAGTGCGTGTCATGATCATCGAGAATGCTGGGCCGTTTGAAACGAGCCACTGCTTCCGAGTCTTGCGAAAGCCCGCTCCGACGGCAAGCAAAGACTCGTGAAATGGAGGGGGCTTGAGAGAGGGCACAAAAAACCCGTGCAGGCATCTGGGGGATGCGGTGCACGGGTTGGGGAACCTTGGCGGGATTACTTCGGTTCGTGCATGGACAGGCAGTGCAGAGCGCCGCCTTCCATGACCAGATCTTTGGCGGTGACGGAGATGATCTCACGGCCGGGGAAGCACTCGGCGATCTTGTCTTCGGCGATGGCGTCCTTTTTCTTCTGACCGAAGATGGGGACCATGACGGCATTGTTGACGAGCATGTAGTTGGCGTAGCTGGCCGGCAGGCGGCTGAGGCGCCAGTCTTTGGCTTCGATTGCGTTGGGCATCTCGATCTCGATGATCTCAAGCTTGCCACCGTCGGCGGTGCGCACGTCGTCGAGCTGCTCGCGGATCTGCTTGAGCACCTTGAAGTTCGGGTCGGTTTCTTTTGACTCGACCATGCAGATGACGGCGTCTTCGCGGACGAAACGGACGATGTCGTCGATGTGTCCATCGGTGTCATCGCCTTCGATACCGGCTTTGAACCAGACGATGTTGGTGACGCCGAACATGCCTTTGAGTTCCTTTTCCATCTCGGCCTTGGTGCGTGCCTTGCCGTTGTTGCGGTTCGGGTTGAGCAGCACGGCTTCGGTGGTGAGGAGGAGGCCTTTGCCATTGGTTTCGATGGCACCGCCTTCGAGGGTGAACTCGGAGGTGAAGCGTTCCATTTTCAGCACTTCAGCCGCTTTGGCGGGGATCTGGTTGTCGAGATCATACGGGAACTTGCCGCCCCAGGCGTTGAAGTTCCAGTCGGTGATGGCGATCTTGCCCGTCTCGTTGTGTTTGATGAAGATCGGGCCGTGGTCGCGGCACCAGACGTCATTGGTCGGGTGATTGTAGAGATCCACCATGTTCAGCGCGCCTTCGTTGTCGGCGATGCTGAGGCGGATGCTCATGTGCATCATCTCGGGGGCATTGATGCGCACACGCTCGTAACGGGTGAGA
This sequence comes from Verrucomicrobiaceae bacterium, assembly GCA_027483245.1. Classification (GTDB taxonomy): domain Bacteria; phylum Verrucomicrobiota; class Verrucomicrobiia; order Verrucomicrobiales; family Verrucomicrobiaceae; genus Prosthecobacter. Next base: position 2,861 of record JAIXVB010000135.1, read on the forward strand.
TTGGCGACGATTTCGCCAAACTTATCCTGGAGCTTGAGATAGGTCTTGGGGCAGCTCTCCTTGTTGGAGGGCCATGAAAGCCAGATGGCCTCCTGCGTTTCAAATTCTGCCGGGAGGCGGTAGTTCTGCGGGTATCCTTTACTCATCGAGGTAGCGTTTGGTCAGAGGGGCGTAAGTGTCAATGCGGCGATCACGGAAAAAAGGCCAGATGCGGCGGAAATCTTCCACGGCCTGGAGATCGCACGTGACGAGCACGATCTCCTCGTTTTCAACTGATCCTTTGGCGATGATCTCGCCATAGGGATTGGCCACAAAGCTCTGTCCCCAGAACTCGGTGTCATCTTGAAACCCGGTGCGGTTCACGGCGGCGACGAAGCAGCCATTGGCCACGGCGTGTCCGCGCTGAACGGTTTCCCAGCCGCAGTGCTGCGCGCGGCCGAGCTCGGCCTTTTCGGCGCTGAGCCAACCGATGGCGGTGGGATAAAAGAGGATCTGGGCTCCGGCCAAGGCGGTGAGGCGGGCGGCTTCGGGATACCATTGATCCCAACAGATGAGCACGCCGATCTTGCCGAACTTGGTGTCCCAGACGCGGTAACCGAGGTCACCGGGGGTGAAATAAAACTTCTCTTCGAACCCAGGATCCTGGGGGATGTGCATCTTGCGATACTTGCCCAAGTAGGTGCCGTCAGCATCGAGGATAGCCGCCGTGTTGTGATACAAACCGGGACCACGTTTTTCAAACATGGAGGCGATGATCACGACGCCGAGTTCTTTGGCCAGGGCGGCCATGTGATCGGTCGTGGGCCCAGGGATCACTTCGGCAAGGTCAAACAGGGCGGTGTCTTGACGTGTGCAGAAGTAGGGGATGTCGAAGAGTTCTTGCAGACAAATGATCTGCGCGCCCTTGGCGGCGGCCTCACGAATCAACACGTCATGACGAGCCAGGCTTTCGGCCTTGCTAGCGAACGTGGTGCCTTGAATCAGGCCGAGTGTGACGGTGGACATGGGGGCGCGGAGTCTTGAGAGGTGCGGGCACGGTGCAAGCAAAGATATTGGCGGCCGCTGTGAAAGCCAAGCTTCGAGCCCGATGGCCGCGCGTGCCTTTTCACACGGTTGCTTACAGGCGGAGTGGGGAAGCGCATCTCAGGTCTGTTGGGTGGACTTGGGGTCCAAGGCATCTCGCAGGGCATCGCCGAGGAGGTTCAAAGTCAGCAGCGTGGCAATGAAGAAACCGCCTGGAAAGATCAGCAGCCAGGGTGAGGTCTCCATGTTGGCGGCCCCTTCTTGAATGAGCGAACCCCATGAGCTGGCGGGTGGCTGCACGCCGAGCCCGAGGAAGCTGAGCACGGCCTCCAGGAGCATGATGTTCGGCACGGTGAGGCTGGCGTAGATGATGACTTGGCCGAGGACATTGGGGATCATGTGTCGCCACAGGATGTGAAAGGTGCCGGCGCCACAAGCCCGCGCGGCGAGCACGAACTCTAGATTTTTTAAAGCCAGCACCTGCGCACGCACCACGCGGGCCGTGGTCAGCCACTCGACCGCTCCGATGGCGACAAACAGCAGCGTGAGGCTGCGCTCAAAGACGACCGTGAGCAGGATCACAAAGGCCATGAAGGGGAATCCATAGAGGATGTCCACGATGCGCATCATGAGACCATCGACACGTCCACCGCCCAGACCTGACACGAGTCCATAGGCCAGGCCGATGCCCATGGCCACGGCGGTGGCGACGATGCCGACGAGCAAACTCACGCCGCCGCCGCAGAGCACGCGCTGAAAGACATCGCGGCCCAGATTGTCGGTCCCCATCCAGTGATCCAGGCTTGGCGGGAGCATCACGGCCTGGAGGTTCTGCGCGCTTTGGCTCTCTTGATAAAGCAGGGAGCCGATGACACAAATCAGCGTGATGAAGGCGAGCCCACTGAGGGCGATCATGGCGGTGCGCTGTCGTTGCAGTCGCTGCCAGGCAGCACGCCAGGGACCTGGAGCAGAAGTGGACGAGGAAGCGGGCATCATTTTTCAGTGAGGCGGATGCGTGGGTTCAGCCAGGCCTGCAGGATGTCCACCAGCAGATTGAATCCGACGATGAGGACGGCAAAGAACGCGGCGAGTCCCATGGCGAGGGTGAAGTCCTTGTGCAGCGCAGAGCTGATGAAGTGACGACCCAATCCAGGCAACTGAAAGACGGTCTCGGTGACAAAGGAACCGCTAATGAGTCCGGCTGCGAGGGGCCCGAGGTAGTTCAACAGCGGCAGACAAGCGAGGCGGAAGGCGTGACGCATGATGATGACGGACTCAGACAAGCCCTTGGCCCTGGCCGTGCGGATGTGGTCTGCGGCGAGTGTTTCCCGCAGGCCACCGCGAGTCAGTCGGGCAACAGCGGCCGCTGAGATGAGGCCGAGCGTGACGGAGGGCAGCACCCAGTCATCCGCATCATACCAACCGCCGGCATTGAACCACTGCAACTTCAGGCCAAAGCACAGCGAGATCAGCGGCCCGAGCACGAGGCTGGGCACGCAGATGCCGAGGGTGGCGACCAGCATGGTGGCCCGATCTTGAAACTGACCCGCGCGCACTGCTGCGAGCGCCCCTGCGGGGATGCCGATGCCGATGGCGATGAGAAAGGCACAGCCGCCGACGGTGAAGGAGACGGGGAATCCCTGCGCGATGATGTCGCCCACGGTCCAGCCTTTGAGCCGGTAAGAGACGGGCAGATCCAGGGTGGCAAAGTTCCACAGATTCCGCCCCAACTGGACGTGGAGCGGCTGATCCAGACCGTAGAGTTTTTCCAAATTCTGCCGCACGTATTCAGGCATCTCACGCTCTTTGGCAAAGGGGTTTCCAGGGCCAAGTCGGACGATGAGAAAGGTCAGCGAGATGACCGCGATGATGACGATGAGACCCTGAAACAAACGCTGGAGGATGAAGCGGATCATGGCGCAGTTTTGAGCGGGGTGTAGGGTCCGAGGCGGATCGCTTTGTAACAGCGATGACTCATCAAAGATGGCAGCCAGTTCTGCACTTCGGGCCTGATCAGGTGCGAGTTCATGCGCCAGAAGATGGGGATGACAGGCAGTTCATCGAGCAGCACGCCTTCGGCTTCCTGCATGATCTGGAGCCTGCGTGGCACGTCTTTCTCGCGGGTGGAGGCCAGCAAGAGTTCATCGTAACGAGCGTTGCCCCAGCCCGTGTTGTTGTTGCCATCGGTGGAGCGCATCGTGCCCAGAAAGGTGTAGGGGTCCATGTAATCCCCGACCCAGCCCGCGCGTGCGATGTCGTAGCTGAGCTTGCGCTGAGAGTCCAAATACACCTGCCACTCTTGCTGGAGGATGCTGACCTCAATGCCGAGGTTCTTTTTCCAGCTCTCCTGAAAAAACTCCGCCACCGTGCGTGCGGTGCCACTGCTGTTGGTCAGGATCTCGATCTTCCGAAAACCGCGTCCGCCGGGAAAACCCGCCTCGGCGAGCAATCGTCGCGCCTCCTCGGGATCGTAATGCAGTCGCTTCAGCTCCGCATAATCCGGATGCACCCGAGGCGGTGTCAGACCGGTCGCGGGGCGGTGTCCGCTGCGGATGACCTGATCCACGAGCGCGCTGCGATCCAGCGCGAGCGATAAGGCATGGCGGACCTTGGGATTGTCCATCGGTGGGCGGGTGACGTTGCAGCGGTAGTATTCGGTGGCCAGCTCGAGTGACTGGTGAAAGAAGGCCGGTTTCTCGACTCGGTAGAGCGGAATCTTGGCCAGAGGCACGGTGAAGGTGTAGTGCAGTTGGCCATCCAAAAAAACACGCTCTTCAGTCTCGTAACTGTCGATGGGGAAGAAATGAATTTCTTTCACCCCGACCTGCGCGGCATCCCAGTAATGCGGGTTTCGATCCACCGAGATGAAGTGATTCAGCCGCCACTCCTTGAGCTTAAAAGGCCCATTGCAGACGATGTTTCCCGGCCGTGCCCAGGCGGTGTCACGCTGGGTCATGGTGCCGTGTTTTTCGATCGCCTGCTTCGGCACCGGGAACCATGCATAATGCTTCAACATGCCGGGGAAATAGGGGGCGGGTCCTTCCAGCGTGATCTCCAGCGTGTGAGGATCTGCGGCTTTCACGCCCACGGTGGAGAAGTCCTTGGTCTTGCCCTGATTGAAGGCCTCCGCCCCTTTCAGCAGGTGCAGCATCTGCGAATAATCGGTGGCCAGTTCTGGCGAGAGCATCCGCTGCCAAGAATACAGAAAATCAGCAGCGGTCAGCGCGGTGCCATCACTCCAGGCGGCCTTGGGATTGAGTTTAAAGGTCCAGTGAATGAAGTCTGCGGACTCCCAAGAAAGCGCCACGCCAGGGCCATCCTTGTCAGGATCGGCGGTATCTGGCGCGACCAATCCCTCAAACATGGAGGTGATGACATAATGCTCAGGCTGCCCCGTGGCCAGATGGACATCCAGAGTCTCGATGTCGGTGCCATTGCCGACGAGCAAGGTCTGGTTTTCATCGGCCAATTGCACCCGCTGCGGTCGATTCTGCCGGGACTGGTGAAAGGCAGCCACGGCCCCAAGGAAAACAAGGAGAAAGAGAGCTCGAGTGATCCAGGCGCGCATGGGTTTCGACCCGCAGGGTGTGAGGCAGGCCCAGGATTGTCAATCGCGTAGATGAAAGGTCAGAGGCACGAGGATTGATCGGGGGAATAAAGGCCCTGCTGAGGTGGGTCATTCTTTGGCAGAAGTAGTTGAGCATTCAGGCGTATGTCTCACAGTTCCGTTCACCCCACCTGAATGCGCGATTACTTCCTCCGAAGATTCCTTCTGATCATCCCGACCATGCTCGGGCTGACGCTGTTGGTCTTCGCAATCACCCGCTTTGTGCCCGGTGGCCCGATGGAACGCGCCATGATGCAGATCCGCATGGCCAGTTCGGATGGGCATTC
>JAIXVB010000168.1 GCA_027483245.1 Verrucomicrobiaceae bacterium
ACCCCAGCCCTCAGCCCAGCACCTTCTTGCGCACGATTTCGGTGACGATCTTGGGGTTGGCTTTGCCCTGGCTGGCTTTCATGGCCTGCCCGGTGAACCAGTTCATGGCTTTTTCATTGCCACCTTTGACCTCGGCAACTTTGTCGGGGTTGGCGGCGAGGATTTGTTCCACGATGGCCTCCAGCGCTCCGGTGTCGCTGACTTGTTCGAAGCCCTTGGCTTTGATGATCTCGGCGGCGCTTTGACCGGTGCTGAACATTTCCCCAAAGACTTCCTTCGCCTGATTATTGCTGATCTTTCCGGCCTCCACCACCGCCACCAGTTCGGCGAGCGCTTCGGGTTTCACGGGGCATTGGCTGATGCCTTCTTCCTGGTCCTTCATCAGTCCGAGAAGGTCATTGATCACCCAGTTGGCGATTTTTTTGGCCGGGACTCCTGTGGCAGCGGCCACGGCGGTTTCATAATAAAGAGCCAGGGCCTTGTCACTGGCCAGCACGCCTGCGTCATAGGCGCTGCAGCCGTAGTCCTGCTCAAAGCGGGCGCGCTTTTCATGCGGCAGTTCGGGCACCTGGGCGCGCATGCGTGCCACGATGGCTTCGGTGCGCAGAGGGATCAAATCGGGATCGGGGAAGTAGCGGTAATCATGCGCGTCTTCCTTCGTTCGCATCTGCGTGGTCTCACCGCGATCATCGTCCCAGCGGCGGGTGCTTTGAATGAGCTTTTCGCCACGGTTGAGGCACTCGGCCTGACGCTCGGTCTCATACTTGATGGCGCGGCGCACGGCGCTCATGGAGTTCAGGTTCTTCAGCTCGATCTTGGCCCCGAGTTCGGTCTGACCTTCGGGACGGAGAGAAATGTTCACGTCGCAGCGCAGGTTGCCTTTTTCCATGTCGGCATCGCTGACACCGCCATAAATGAGGATCTGGCGCAGGCTGGTCAAGTAAGCGAAGGCCTCCTCAGCGCTGTCGATGTCAGGTTCACTGACGATCTCCATCAGGGGAGTTCCGGCACGATTAAAATCGATCGTGGTGAACTTGTCGTGATGGGTGCTTTTGGCCACGTCCTCTTCCAAATGGATGCGGGTGAGCTTCACCACCTTGCCGGGTTTGGCGATGGTCTTTTGCGCGTCTTTCGGGTAGGCCAGATCATAGAGCGGAACGCCGCCGCCGAGGCACAAGGGCAGATCCATCTGAGTGATCTGGTAGTTCTTGGGCATGTCCGGGTAGAAGTAGTTTTTCCGGTCCCATTTGACGATTTCCGGCGTGCTGCAACCCAGCATCATGCCGGTGAGAATGGTCTTTTCGATCGCGGCCTCATTCAGCACAGGCAGCGCCCCAGGCAGGCCTAGGCACGTGGGGCAGGTGTGACTGTTGGGCTCTGCGCCAAAGCCTACCGGACAGCCACAGAACATCTTGCTCTGCGTGGTGAGCTGCGCGTGGACTTCAAGGCCGATGGTGACGATGTACTGAGGCATGGGGCCGTGATAGTGGAATCCCTTTCCGCCGTAGGCAAGCAGCGCTTGCACTCGAGTTTGCATCACGCTGATGTTCGCGGCCCCAATGAAAAGACTCCTTGCCGACTCGGCATCGCCGTTTAGGGGCAGCCTGGCTTTTGCCCCCACCTCCATGCACCGCTCTGTGACACGATTTCTTTTGGCCCTCAATCTCAGCACCTGCGCTCTCGTGGCTCAGGATTCCTCGCTGCCCAAACCCACGCAGGCAAACGTCGCCTATGGAAAGCACCCAAACCAGGTCCTGGACTTTTATCAGGCCGCCACGGAGGGACCAGCCCCGCTGCTGTTTTTTGTGCATGGCGGTGGCTGGATGAATGGGGACAAAGGCAACCCGGACTTCCTCAAACAAGCCCTGCAGGCCGGGATGAGTGTCGTCAGCATCAACTACCGCCTCATTCCCGATGCCATTGCTGAAAAGGTGGACCCGCCGGTGAAGGCCTGCCTGGATGACTCGGCGCGCGCGCTCCAGTTTGTCCGCAGCAAGGCCAGCGAATGGAAGATCGACCCCACACGCGTGGGCGGCTGCGGCGGCTCAGCGGGTGGGTTCACGGTGCTCTGGTTGGCGTTTCACCCGGACCTGGCTGACCCCGCCAGTGCAGACCCGATTGCCCGCCAGTCCACACGATTGACCTGCGCACTCGGTTTTGTCCCCCAGACCAGCCTGGATCCCCAGCAGATGCGCGATTGGATCCCCAACAACGATTACGGTCATCATGCCTTTGCCCTGCCCAGCATGCAGGCCTTCATCGACCAACGCGCCAAGCTCCAGCCTTGGATTGACCGTTTCTCACCCTACGCACTGGCGACCTCCGATGACCCACCGGTTTATCTTTTCTATGATTCCGTTCCCGCTTTGGGCCAAGCCTTCAAAGACCCTCCGCACTCCGCCAACTACGGCGTTGGGCTGGCTGAAAAGCTCAAAAAAGTCGGTGTCACCTATGAGTTGAACCACACCGGCGCGACGGAAGTGAAGCACCCCGATATCTTTGGCTTTCTGGTCGAGTATTTGAAGCCGGTGGCAGGGAAGTGAGCGGCGCAAAAAGTCCAAGATCCCAAGTCCACAAACCTGACTCTGGAGACTCGAGACCCAGTCGCGGGCAACAAAAAGACGCTCCCGGTGGGGAGCGTCTTGAGAGGGGATTCAGCGTGAATCGCTGTTAGACCAGCATCAGCGCGGGGCTTTCGATGAGCTTGCGCATCTCTGCCAGGAAAGTGGCTGCGACGGCGCCGTCCACGACACGGTGATCGCCGCTGAGGCCGACCCACATGCGTTGACCGACGACGATCTGACCTTTGTCATTCACGACAGGAGCACTGCGGATGCTGCCGATGGCGACGATGGCGGCCTGAGGAGGATTGATGATCGCGGCGAATTGGTCGATGCCAAAGGCACCCAAGTTCGAGACGGTGATCGTGCCACCTGCGAAGTCATCCGGGCTGAGTTTTTTGTTTTTGGCTTTGCCGGCGAGGTCTTTGACACCTTGGCTGATCTCCAGGAGCGTCTTTTTCTCGGCCTGTTTGATGACCGGAGTCACCAGACCGTCGTCGATCGCGATGGCGACACTGAGACCGACCGACTTGAACTTCACAATCGCGTCGCCATCCCAGGCAGCGTTGATGGCGGGCTGAGCCTGCGCAGCGCGGATGACAGCCTTCAGGATGAAGTCATTGACGGTGTATTTGTTGCCGCCGGTCTTCTCGTTGGTGGCATTCAGATGCGCGCGGAATTCCATGAGTGGGCCAGCATCGACTTCCATCTGGAGATAGAAGTGAGGGATCTGGGTCTTCGAAGCGAGCAGACGTTCGGCGATGATGTTGCGCATCGAACTGGTCGGCACGCGTTCATCTTCAGGGCCGTAAGTCGGGCGAATCGCTGGGCTTGCCGCGACACGGGCAGCGCTGCCGCCGCCAACAGGAGCATTTTCCACATCTGCACGGACGATGCGTCCGCCAGGGCCGGTGCCTTCGAGGGTGGTGAGATCCACGCCTTTTTCATCGGCGATCTTCTTGGCGAGAGGGGACGCTTTGACTCGCGCGTTGCCGGCGACTGCCCGGCGGGTGGGCTGAGG
>JAIXVB010000104.1 GCA_027483245.1 Verrucomicrobiaceae bacterium
CCGGGGTTTTCAAACAGGTCGAGGTCTTTTTGGATCAATGCCAGAACGGTCAGCTTGCCTTTGAGATCACGCTTGGCCATGAAACCCTTCACCATGACTTCACCAGGCTTCTGACCTGCGTCGCGCAGCACGAGAGGCTCCGTGCGCTTGGAGGGGACCACAATGTGGCGTGCGGCTTTCAGGGTCTTTTTGGCCGACTCCCACCACTTCTTGTATTCCGCCTCGCTGATGATGCGGGGTTTCAGCAAACCTTCGAGCTGGTCGAGGGACATCTGATTGCCAGAGGACTTGAGGGCCAACTCCACCAATTCAGTGACATTTTCCTTGGCCATCTTCTTCATGCCTTCCAGATCGGAGAGGCGGCGAGAGAGCAGATGTTCGGCCGGCAGGATTTCCAAAGAGGTCAGAGCGAACGAAATCTTCAGGGCATGGCCAGGTTTGCCTTCGAAATCGAGAACAATACGCTCGCTCAAAAGATCCCACTCAGAGACCTTGCCGACTCCCCAACTCTTGTGCAGGCAAAAAACGCCGGGTTCGAGTTGCGACAATTTTTCACCGTCAGCGGAGGAGAGTTTACCTGCCGCGACCAAGTTTTGGACCTCTGAATTCATGGGAGGGCGAGACTAGCGCGCGTAGCAAGGGAGGCAAAGGAAACCTTTGCAGACCTGCGGGAAGATCTGGGGTGAGGAAAAAAGTGAGATTCTTTCTTGCCAGAGTCGCCCGAATTTTGCTACAGCTCTACATCTGCATGAAAAAACGCATCGCACTAACTCTTCTCTCTGTCGTGACGCTCGCCAGCGTCGCCATGGCTGACATCCAGTCCCCTCCTGGCCACCACTTCAACTGGAGTCGCAAACTCAGCCGTGGTCTCGGCAACATCATGTATGGCTGGACAGAGCCCTTCACCGTCTGGCAGCGCACCAATCGCACTGACGGTGCGCATGCAGCCGCTTCTGATTTCTTCGTCGAAGGCATCAAGCGCACCACCGTCCGCATGGGCTATGGCCTGTATGAGTTCGCCACCTTCCCACGCCCGACTTGGAAGCTGACTTACCGTCCACCTTACGCATCGAAGGCTCAGATCGATCCATGGTGGGGTTACACCGAGTTCTCACCTCAGATGGGTTTCGCCTCTGAGACCGACTACAGCCGCACGCAGGGCTGGTAATTCAGGCAGATAATTCAAAAAAACGCAGGTCGAGAGGCCTGCGTTTTTTTGTTTTGAGGGCTTGAGCCGACCGAAAAGCATCGGTTTGAAAACAGCAACGCTGCTCAGCGACACCCCTTTTCATCCTCAAGCATTCAATTTCCCGCGAATCTGGCGCAGGACATATAAGCAGGCTAAACCGGCTGAAGTCATCTGAATCAGCACCGTGGACAGGGCAATGCCCGCCGCCCCCATTTTCTGCATCAGCACATAATTCAGTGCGCCATTGCCCACCAAGCCGATCACCGAGAGCCAAATGATGAATTGAGTCGCCTGCATGGCCACGACCACCCGTGAAGCGAGGCTTCCGAGGATGTAGAAAGGAATCTGCAGGGCGGCATAACGCAGCACTTCAGCAACACGTTGAGTGTCACTGGGGCTGAACGAGCCACGTTCAAAGAGCAGCTGAATCACCCAAGGTGCCAACCAACAGAGCATCAAGGCCGCCGGCAAAGCTGCCGAAAGAATCACGCCAGCACTGGTAAAGAGCTGCCGTCGCACCCCCAACCAGTCACGGCGCGCCACTTTATCGGCAAAATAGGGAAACAAGACATCGCAGGAGGGCGCAACGGTCACCGCCAAAATGATGCCGCAGACCTTTTCGGTGTAACCCAAGACCGCGACACTGCCCGGCGCCAACCAGGCAGCCATGGTCTGATCCACCACCATGGCGCTGCTGAAAATCCCACCGGCAAAGAGGAAGTGAATCGCATGCCGGTTCACCCGCACCAAACCCGGCTCCCAAAGACGCAGGCAGCGCAGCCAAAAGCGCTTCTCCAGAGGCAAATGACACATCACCGCGCCCACCAGCAGGGTCAGCTGCAGCACCGCTCCCGCCACTGTGCCAGCCACCAGCGTGTCCACATTGGCCGAATCCCCCTTCCAGGTCAGCAGGCTAATGATCGTCAGCGGAACCAGAATGGGCGCACTGGTGGCGATGATGAAATGTTTGTCCGCACGCAGCCAAGCTCCCAATTGATAGCTCATGCCGAAACACACCATGAACGGCAGCAGCAAACGCAGAAGACTCACCGCCAGCTCCTGCTTTTCAGGCGTGAATCCTCGGGTCGCCCAGCGCACGAAATCAGGGGCAATGAACCAACACCCGACAGCGAGCACCAGCAAACTGACGGCGTGAATCCCTGAACTCTGCACCCCCAGACGCAGCGCACGCATCCGAGTCTTCCGGTGAGCGATCTCGGCATACACGGGCAGAAAAGACTCTGGCATGCCACCGCCGATCAATGCCGCCAGGAAAGTCAGCAGGCCAAAGGAAACCAAGAACGCATCCAGTTCATCCCCGGTGCCGAATTGCCGCGCCACGGCCGCATCTTTTAAAAAGGACACGGCCTTGGACCCCACCGTGAGCAGGGCCACCAGGATGAAACCTGAGACCATGCGTGAACCCACTCCGCGCTGGATCAGCGAATGCAGTCGGGCCTGAAGTTGAGAAAAAAGTGCGCGCAAACGGCAAACGATACGCTCAGCCATTCACACCCACAACGTTCACGCTCAGAAATCCAAATAAATCTCCGCGCGCCGATTCTTGGAGCGACCTTCCGGATCGTCGGTGCCATCGGCCTTGAGATTCGGCCCCAAAGGTTGTGCCTTCCCCATAGCGACGGTGACGATCTGTTCGGCAGCCACACCCAGAGCAGCCAACTGTTTTTTCACCGTCTCGGCGCGCGCTTGAGACAGGCCGAGATTGTAGCTGTCGGTGCCTTTGGCATCGGTATGTCCGGCGATTTGCAGTTTCTTGGAGGGATCCGATTTCAGCAAACCCGCCACGATCTCCAGTTGCTTTTGGGCACGTGGATGAAGCTCCGACTGATCGTATTCAAAGTAGAGCGCCAGCGATTCCCCACCTTTGGGATTGCTGACGATCGGGGTGTAAGGCACGCCCATTTTGGCGGCACTGGAGGCGAAAGAACTGAGAATCTCCGAGAGATTCAGACCGACCACACGCCAGGGTTGATCCACCCCATTGCGCTGCATTTCGATTCCGAACTCGGTGCTCTGTTGCAGCTTCTCGGATTGCACCTGCGC
>JAIXVB010000497.1 GCA_027483245.1 Verrucomicrobiaceae bacterium
GATGCGCGGCACCGCATAGAGCGTGTCCACCACTCGCATCATCAGCGCATCCACCCGCCCGCCAAAGTAACCGCTGACCATGCCATACGTGGTGCCAATGACGAGGGAGAGCAGCGCGCCGATGAGGCCGACCCCGAGGGAAACCTGAGCGCCCGTGAGCAGGCGATAGAGCAGGTCCTGGCCGTTTTTATCCGTGCCCAACCAGTGCATGGAGGCCTCTGGGCTGACGCGTGTCATCGGAGCCAAAAGCTGACCGCCGCCTGTGACTTTCAGGCTCTCGGGCATGCAAAAAGGCAAGACAAACGCCACGACGAGCAACACCGCCAAAAAGACGAGCGAGATCATCGCCGGACGATTCCGACGCACCAGCGCCCAGCCATCCGGCCGACTGAGAGAGGCCGCTTTGGTTGCGTCAGGCATGCAGCTGGATGCGTTTGTCGAGCACGCTGTAAAGCACGTCCACGACGAGGTTAAAAAACACGAGCAGCGAGCAATACACCACCACCGCTCCACAGAGCAGGAAGGCGTCACGATTCTGGATCGCATTCACAAAAATGCTTCCAGCTCCGGAAATGTTGAAGACGCTCTCGATGATCATGGAGCCCGTGAGCAAGTGCGCGGCGAGAGGGCCGAGGTAGGTGACCACGGGCAAGATGGCGACTTTCATGGCATGTCGCACCAGCGCTTGAGTGTCGCTGAGCCCCTTCGCTTTTGCCGTGCGCAGGAAGTCACTTTTGAGGACATCCAGCAGGCTGTTGCGCATCAAACGTGCGACGTAGGCCACATAGGGCGCCGCGAGACAAAGCGAAGGCAAAATCAGATGCGAAACCGTGCCCCAACCCCCCACAGGCAGCCAACCCAACCCCAGCGCAAAGACCGCGATCATAAACGGCCCCGTGATGAACGAGGGAATCGAAATGGCAAGCAGTGCTCCGGTCATGGCCAGCCAATCCACGGGGCCATCTCGACGAAGCGCCGCCAGGGCACCGATGAAGACTCCAAGGCTGCTGGCGATCACAAAAGCAATGCCGCCAAGCTTCAGGGAGGTGGGCAGCTTTTGCGCCAGGATCTCCGCCACGCTCCAGTCACGGTATTTGAAAGAGACCCGCAAATCCAAATGGGCCAAGTCCTGGAGATAGGCCGTGTATTGCTGCCAGAGCGTACCGTTGAGTTTGTATTTCTCCAACAGCTGTTCCTCGACCTGGGCGGAGGCACGCTTTTCTTTGTCAAAAGGGCCGCCGGGCAGAGACCGCGTGAGCAGAAAGGTCAATGACACCGCGACAAAGAGCACCACGAGGCTGCTCAGGATGCGGCGGATGAGAAAGGCGACCATTCAGACCAACGTGCAGGGGCTTCCAGGGTGAGGCAAGCGATCCTGTCAGTGATCAAAAAGAGGGCTTCAAGTAACCGAGGTAACCCATGGTGGCACCCACGATCACGGCGAGCAAAACCACAGCCGGGGCGGCCAGCACACGGCGCTTTGCCAAGACCGGCAAGAAACCCAACACGAGCCAGAGAGCCAGCTTGATGTAAACCCAAGTCGGCATGGACTTGAAGATGCCCAGCTTTGCCAACATCCCAAAACCAGACACAAGGCTGATAAGTAGGCCGATGCCATGCCACTTCATCGCAGACTTGGCGCTTTCAGACGAAAGCAGGGCACCAAAGCCGATGAAAACAAAAATGAGGCCGATGATGTGGGCGATGTGATAGACGGGGAGCGAGAGCATGACGGAATGCTGGCACGTTACGACTCACCCGACAAGAAGGGTTTCAATCGAGCTGCAATCCAACGCTTATTTCCCATAGGGCAGGGCGCGGGGCACTTCTTCAAGCGGCACACCAAAGCGCAGAGTCTCGTCCATGATCGTGGAGCGTCTGGCCTCGATGCTGTTCGGGCCATCGAGATGCGCCTTCGAGTTGATGATTTTTGGCTGGATGAAAATCAGCAGCTCATCGCGGGAGGTGCTTTTCTCCGTGGTCCCGAAGAGATGCTTCAGCACCGGCACCCGGCGCAGAAAGATGCCCCCGCGCTCCGTGTTGCCCGTGCGCTCTGTGATGAGCCCGCCCAGGACGATGGTGGCCCCATCACGCACGGTGACGGTGGTCAGCAACTCCTGCGTGCCGATGGTCGGCACGGTGTTGCCTGAGATGACCTGTTCCCCCACGATGTTGTCATTGATCTGGGCGATGCGCAGGGTGACTTCATTGTCGTTGTTGATCAAAGGCACCACCTCGAGCTTCAGCACCACGTCTCGATAATCGATGCTGGCACTGGTGGCAGCGACGTTGTTTAAACCCGCGTTGGAGAGAATGTTCACCGGCACGGCGATGCGTTGACCGCTCGAGATGACGGCCTTGCCATTGTTCGTGGTGTAGAGGCTAGGACTGGAGAGCACTTTGAAGTTTTTGTTGCCTTCCAGGATGTTCACGTAGCGGCTCAAGGAACCCAACTGACCGTAAAAGCTCATGGCTCCCGTGCCGAAGTTTTCCGCATTGAAGGGGATGTCCAAAGCACCTGCGAGACTCGTTCCACCCGCAGGCGTGGTGACATTTTTCTGCCTGAGCGTGAAGTCATCCAGCAGGTTCAAGAAATCGAAGCCGTAATTGAAGTCCCCACCGAGATTGAGCTGGCCAATGATGGTGCTGATGTAAACCTGTTGCGGCCGCACATCCATTTCCTGAATGAGCTGGTCGATGACCGCGATGTGCTCGGGTGAACCATTGACGATGAGGCTGTTCGACTGCGGTTCTGCGATGAGGAGTGTTTTCCCCACGATGAGGGATTCCGGGGCTGAGACAGCATCGGGATCATCCAGCAGACTGCGATCCGCGCGATTGCTCTGGGAGCCAGTGTTGAAACCAAACCCACCCTGGGAAGACTGGCCAAAGCTGTTGCTGTTCGAATTTTCACGTGAGGCATCGGTCGAGGGCGTGTTGGAACTGCTGCTCGGACGGCGACGGCTGCTGGAGCGTTCGCCACCACCGGAAGCGGCATCCGCGCCTTCGTTTTGAATGTCGGTGTCTTTCGCCAACGCGTTGTAAGCCACGGGAAGGAAGTCGCCGACATCCAGGTAGGCCAGCTTGCGTTTCAGGAAGGTGACGTCATCGGCCTGTTGGTCGAGCTTTTCCACCAGTCCACGGATGTAAGTGATGTCCACAGGACGGGCGATGACCAGCAGGCTGTTCGTCCGGCGATGCGGGATGACTTTGACCTTGGCCACACTCGGGTTCGTGTTGGCGGTGTTGGCTGCGCCCATCGGATTGACGACCGAAGCGCGCGCACCATTGGCCGCCACGGCTTGGGGAGGTGGGCTGCTCGCGGAGGCTGACTCACTCTTCTCCTCCTCTTCGTAGATCTCGTTGATGATCTCAGCGATGCTTTCGGCATCACTCCGCTCCAGCTTGATCATTTCATTCGCGATCTCGGCCGGTGGCACGTCGATCACCTGGGCAATATCGTAGATGCTGCGAATGGTGGTGCTGTTTTCGGTGATGATGAGCGCCGCCGCGTTTTTCATCGGCATGATGGCACCGTAGCTGTGCAGTTTGATCACCTGCTGAAAGGCCTTGGCGGCTTCATCCGGCGAGATGTGCTCCAGAGGCATGACGAAATGGCAGAGCTCTTCGTTGTCGGGCAGGTCCTTGATCGAGTTGTAAACCTTGAGTCCTTCAGGCGTCGGGCTTTTACCACCGCTGTGGTGGATCAGCTTCACCGTCGTGGCATCCACCGGGATCATCGCATAACCATTGAGCAACAAAGTCGCCTCGATGAAAGCCACCGCCTCACGCCGAGTCAGCGGCTCCGGAGCGATGATGCGCAGCGGTTCCCCCTGAAGAGCTGAGTCGAGGATGATCTTTTTCCCGGTGATTTGGGTGTAAAACGGGATGATGGCCTGGACCGGTGTGTTGGGGAAATTGACCTTGATCGTAGCCGTGTCGGGGCCATTTGGCTGCTGACCCTGCAGGCTCCCCGCATGCAATCCCAGGGCAAAAAGGGACATCCAGGCCCACTTTCGGGAGAGCGGAGGCCAGGGTGTGGATGAGAGAGTTCGCAAAGCCATATTGATATTAATCTACAGGAATTATATTTTCCATAGAGATAAAGGCAATGGAATTGTTCGTGATTGTTAAAATTCAAACATTCAGCGAAAGCGTGTCTTTTGCCCCATC
>JAIXVB010000269.1 GCA_027483245.1 Verrucomicrobiaceae bacterium
GAGGCGCGTGATGAATTGCGAGGACTCTTCGCGCTCCTTGGTCAAACTCATCAGCATGGCTTGCAGGCCCGCCATCTCGGTGTTCAGCGCTGGGATCTGCTTGCGCAACGCCTTCTCTTCCTCACGTGCTTTGGCCGTCGCAGCCTCCGCTTCCAGGCGTTTGGTGTCCACCGTTTGCAGGGCCGCACTGGCTCGCTGGAAACGACTTTCCGCATCGGCCAGACGCGCTTCCTCGGCCTTGGCTTTCTTGGTGAGTTCAGCAAGCTGGGCCGTGCCTTGTTGGATGTTGCCCGTCAAGGTGCTCAACTCACGGCGCAGGCTGTCCTGTTGCTTGGCGAGTTCAGCCAGTGTTTTCTCTTCCTGGAGACGCTGTTTCTCGGCGTCTTTGATGCCCTGGAGCGCGTTGGCGAGTTGTTTCTCGACTTCGGCCAGTTCACCGACTCGTTTTTCACCCATCGCCACCTTGCCCTGAAGTTCGCGCCACTTGGCCTCCGCCGCATTGGCTTCTGCCAACTTCGCCTTGGTCTCGGCTTCGAGATTGTTGCGTTTGTCGTTGAGCAGTTTGTCGAGGTTGGCCGCCTCCGTGCGCAGAGCATCGGCCTGTTCGGCGGCGGATTTGCGGTCGGTCTGGGCCTTTTCCAAAGCGGCCGCCAAGCTCTGCTTGTCGCGCAAGAGCGTGTTCACCTCTAACCGTAGGCTCTCTAGCTCGGCCTTCAGCTGCGGCAGCGCTTTTTCATGTTCATCACGCTGCTGCGTCAATGGCAGCAGCAGAGCGGTGAGTTGGCTGCGCTCGTCGGTGGCACGATTGAGGGCAGTCCAGGTCTCGTCCAGCTGGGTTTGCAAGGCTGCACGCTCCTTGGCCTTCGCTTCGAGATCTTGCGTTTGAAGGGTCAGGGCGGTGACGCGCGCTTCGCTGGTGGCCAAGTCCTTGAGCTTGGTCGCCAATTCGGTTTGCAGCTTTTCTGAATCGACGCGCAGGGTCGGGATCCGCGTTTCGAGTTCGGCACGCTCCGTTTGCAGGCGCTGCGTCTCGGCTTGGACCTTCGTCCATTCTTGAGTCGCCACGATGAGCGCCGCCTGTGTTTCGGCGAGCTTTTTCTCCGTGCTGGCCAGTTCCAAAAGCCGCCCTTCCTGCTGAGTCACCTGCTTTTTCAACTCCTCCAGGCGCGCTTCCATCGCCGTGAGCTCCTGACGACGTGTCGTGACCTGATCACTCAGGCCACGCTGATCGGATTCGAGGGTATTGACCAGCTGCTGGCGCTCCGTCTGTGTCGCTGCCAGCGCTGTAAGAAGCGTCTCCAGGCCACTGATCTGCTCCTTGAGCCCGAGAACCTGGGTGCGACTGGATTCCTGCGTGGCCACGGCTTCTGCCGCCGCCTTTTGTTTGGCCTGCGTGTCTGCCGTGACTTGTTCGAATTCCTTTTTCGCCGCCTGAAGCTGCTCCCGTTGCAGCCCCAGCTCACTCTGCAAGGCACCAAGGTGTTGATTCGCCTCGTTGACCTGTTTTTGCAGGGCCTGGGCTTTTTCCTCGCTGAGAGAAAGGCCCTGCTGCCGCTCTGCCTGATTCGCGGTGAGGGTCAGCAGCAGACCTTCGAGAAGCGTGACCTTGCCCTGCATCTCTGCGGCCTGCGCGCTGTGCTTCTGCTCGGCGGCGATGGCCTGCTCAGCCGCCTGTTTTTTGCTCACGATTTCAGAGTTCAGCAAGTCGATCTGCGCCTTCGTGCTGTTGAGTTGCTCACCCATGGTGCTCAGCTCTTTCTGCCGGGCCGCATGTTGTTTCTGGGTCTCGCTGAGCTGCTGATTCAGGGCCAGCGTTTTGTCCTCGGCCACTTTCGCGGCTTCTTCCCGCTCCGCGAGGGCGAGTTCGGCGATGCGCAGATTTTCTCGCGCTTTGCCCAATTCACTGTCCAAGCTCTGCTTCTGCTCTTCGATCTCGCGCACCTCTTTTTCGATCGTCTCACGGCGCGCGGTCAGCGTCTGCGTGAGCGAGTGCTGCGCTTTGCCCTTCTCGGCCGCTGTCAAAAGTTCACGCGTTAGCTCATCGCGCTCTTGGGCCATCTGGGCGATCACTGCTGAGAGTTCCGCTTTGTGCGATTCCACCGCCTTGAGCGCTTGGTTGGCGCTGCTGAGCTGCGTGTCCGTGATGGAATGGTCGTTGAGCTTTTTATTGAGCTCTGCCGCACGGGCCTCGAGTTGAGCCACTCGCGCCTCCAGGGGGGCCAGTTCACTGCGTTTCGAACGCAGGGTTTCTTCCACACGCCCACGCTCGGTCTCGGCCTCCATTTGCTGCTGAGTCAGCGCGGCTTTTTGCTGGGTGATCTGTGTCCGCAGCGCCTTCAAACGCGACTCCAATTCCTCATGCTCCGTCTTCGCCCGCATGGCGGCGATTTCGGCGGACTCGGTGCTCTGGCGGGCGGTCTCGAGACGCTGCTCCAGCTTTTGAATTTCGGATTCGCCCGACTGTTGACGCGTCAGGAGGGCGGTCAGGGCGACATCGATCAACCCGCGTTGATTTTCGAGCTGACTGAGGTTGGTTTGCCCCTCCGTGAACTGCTTTTTCAGCGCCGCGAGTTGGTCTTCGAGAGCGGACTTTTCGCGGGTCAGTTGATCCACCGCAGCGGCGGCATCCGCCTGCGTGGTCAGCGCGCTTTTTTGCGCTTCCGTGAAGGTGCCTTGCAAGCTGTCGAGCTCGGCTTTTTTCGCCTTCAATTCAGCATCCAGCGCCTGGATCTCTGAACTGCGGCTGCTCTGAAGTTCAGCCTCAGATTTCTGCGACTCCGCCAGTCTCTGGGTGATCTCTGCCGATTGTTTTTCGGCTTCCTGAATCTGCTGCATCAGACGTGTCAGCTCGGCAGCGGCGCTGTCTTTTTCCTTCAGCAACCCGCTGCGATCGGCACTGACTTTGTCCGCTTCCTGATGCAGGGCCTCGAGGCTCTTGGTCGCCGTCGTGATGTCCGCCTGAACTTTGTCGAGCTGGCTGAGCGTGGACTCGAGCTTGCTGTCGAGATTGGCGGCTTCACGGCGTTTGGCATCCAACTTCGAAACGTCGGTCTCGGAGGCCGCCAGCGCTGTTTTCAGGGCCGCCAGTTTGGACTCCGTCTCCGCGGCTGTCTTTTGGCGCTCTTCGATCTGCTTCTCCAAAGCACGCACTTCATCGCGGCGGCGGGCTTCTTTTTCATTCTCCGTGCGCAGGATGTCGCGCTCGACCTTGAGCTTGGCCACCTCTTCACGCAGCTCTTCCGCCTGTTTTTGCAGGGCCGGATCGAGCGCGGCAGGTTTTAAAATCGGCGCGGTTTGCGGGGCGGAGATGCTCGGGCCTTTGCTCGCAGACTCCGGGCGGGCCAGCGGGGTCTTGGTGGGCTCGATTGGGCTGGTTTCCTCCTTCGGCGGACCGTCGCGAGCGGGGACAGACTCGGTATCCCCACGCCGACCGTCCGCGCGCACCGGCTGCCCTTTGTTCGGCATCGGCGCTTTGACCTCGGCAGACGGAGCGGTGCCCTTGGGTGTGCGCTCACGGAATCGCGAGTCCAACTGACCAAAACGAATCTTGTCGCCCCCCTTCACTCGCGCCCGTTCGATGCGCTTGCCATTGACGAAGGTGCCGTTGGACGACTTCAGATCGACCAACTCATAGATCCCATCCGACTGGCGGATGAACTCCGCGTGAAAGCCAGAAATGTAGGTGTTGTCGATGACGATATCGTTCTTCGCATCCCTGCCGATGGAGAGACGTTCTTCGAGGATATCGAAGACGAATTCGTTTCCGTCGTTGAGGTTAAAGGCCAAGTACGGCATGAAGAGATAGTCGGGTCGCGTGGAGTCTGGAGATTAATTTTGGAAAATCATTGAATCAATCTTAATAAAGTCTGGAGCGATGTTCAAAACGACTTCGAATCCATCATTTTAGAGGTGCATTACAATCGCCAGAACCATTTAAGAATACCAAAATATGAACGTTCGCAGATTTTTAAAACTTTTTTGCCTCACCGCCACTTTATCGGCATGCGCTTTGCCGGTTTCTTCTCTCAGCGCGACGGTTCAACTGACGCCGGGTCAATTGCAGCGTGTCGGTCAGCGCATTTGGCAGAATGAATGTGGGGGAACAGTGTCTGGCCTCACCAGTTGGAATGCGGGGGAAGATTTCGCCTCTCTCGGCATCGGTCACTTCATTTGGTATCCGACCCGCAAGAAGGGGCCTTTTGAAGAGAGTTTCCCTCCCTTGGTCGCTTTCCTGGAGTCTCGGGGTGTGGCCATGCCCGCCTGGGCCAAGGGGCTGTGTCCATGGGCGACCAAGGCCGCTTTTGAAGCGGATAAAAGCGGGCCACGCCAAACCCAACTGCGCACGATCCTCTCCAAAACGGTGGCTTTGCAGACGGAGTTCATCATCGCTCGACTGCAACGAGCGCTGCCCAAGATGGAAGCGGCCTCCCGCCAACCGGCGCGTGTCCGAGCGAACTTTCAGGCGCTGCAAACCACGGCCGAGGGTGCTTTTTGCCTGATCGATTATGTGAACTTCAAAGGCGAAGGCACGGCCCCTGCCGAGCGCTACAACGGCCAGGGCTGGGGTCTGCTGCAGGTGCTGGAAGGCCTGTCGAAAGCCACGCCAAGCGCCTTTGCCGAGTCCGCCAAAGCGGTGCTGACACGCCGCGTGCAAAATGCCCCGGCGAGCCGCAAGGAACAACGCTGGCTGGCCGGATGGCACAACCGCTGCGATGGCTACAAACGCGGTCTTTGAGGCGGCCGGCGACTCAGCTCACGGGCGTCAACACGACCTTTTGGACATCGAGCACGGCTGATTTCACCTTGTTCACGGGATCGATGGCGAGGCGCTGACGACCTGGGCTTTTGATCTCGATCTCACCCAGGGAGACGTCCTGCCATTTCTGGAAGCCGCCGGTGTCCTGCGTGGTGAACTTCAGCGCTTGCTCGCCCAGCTTCACTTCGACCTCGCTGCCGTGGTTCCCACCGCCGCAACCGTGACTGACCGTGACTTTGTAGCGGCCGGGTTTGGTCACCTGAAATTCCCACTCGGCGAGGTCCTCGTCGGAAGTCCAATAACCCAAGCAATTTTTCTCCGGCTTCGGTTCATAACGCATGTCCTCTGACCAGGTCGTGGCGTCCTTGGCATTCAGCACGATGCTGCCATCCTCAGCCTGCACAGGCATTTCTCCCTCGGTCGTCGGGATGAGGGCGATCTCATGAATCGTAAAACTGCCGTCTTCCGCGGGTGGGGTCAGCAGGGCAAAAGGCACATCGCCCGGCTGCGGGATGTAAACCGTGCCGAGGTAAGTTTTGCGCAACGAAGGGGAATTGGGCAGGGACTTTTTCACCACCAGATCCCCCATGCGGAACTGCATGCCCAGGGCAGCGCGATTCAGCGTGTAGGTCAGGCGCACCTGATAGCGTCCCCAGCGTTTGGCTTTGAATTTCGTGCCGGTGTAAGTCTCCCAGTGCGCGCCTGTCGTGTGCGACCAGTCGCCCTCCGTGAAGGCGATGACGCCACGCGAGGGCATGTCTTCACGCTCCAGGGGCTCATCACTGCCGAAACCCCCAATGTCCACCGCCTCAGGAAAGGACGGCTCTTCCTTCATGGCCACAGCGGGCAGCGGCTTGGGCTGAGCGACCTCCACCGGAGGAGCCGCTTCCGCTTTGGGGGCCTCCGCGACAGGAGCGGGCGCGGGGGCCACCGCCACGGGTGCCTCCGATTTCGGACCGCAGGAGCTGAGGCTGAGCGCTAAAGGAAGGGTGAAGAGGGAAAACGGCAGACGGATCATGATGAGGAAAAGGACCGGGAATAGGCTTGAAACACAGTCCAAGGCTTCTGTGCAACGCGTGAAAAGAACGATCTTTAGCCACATTAGCCTGGAGTCGGCGGAAAGTGGAACCTCGAAAACTGTTTTCCTGGCAGAAAGAAGCCCTTCTGATCCAACGATCTGACTGGCATACCAGTGCGATCTCAAATGCCCCTCCGCCTTTCATCACCCACTCCGCCAACGGAAACACGCGCCCCGCAGCGTCTCCAATCTCGCGCTTACACCGAGCTGCGCCGTTTGATTGTCACGGGTGAGTTTCCACCCGGAAGCTTTCTCTCGGAGCGCCAACTGGCCCTGCATCTGGGCATGAGCAAGACCCCCGTTCACGTGGCTCTCGAGCGACTGGAATCCGAGGGTTTTGTCACCATTTCCGCGCAGCAGGGCATCGTCGTGCGGGGGCTGAGTGTGGATGACATCGTCGATCACTACGAACTGCGGGAGGCGGTGGAATCCTGGGTCGTGCGCAAGTTGGCTGGGAACCTGAATCCTCAGCAACGGGAGCAATTGCAGGTGAATCTGCAACAGCAGCAGCGGGCGCTGGAAAACCGGGATTTGATCCAGCTCATGCACCTTGATGAACAGATGCATTTTCTGCTCTGCTCCTACCTGAACAATCGCGAAATCACCTCCACCATGGAGCGTCTGCGGGACAAGATTCATCAGGTCATTTTGCGTGTCACACACCATGACCGTAACCGCCCCGCCGAAAGCACGGCGGAGCATGTGCAGATCATCCAGGCCGTAATCCAAGGTGAACCTGAACGCGCGGCCCAGCTCATGACGGAGCACCTAGAAGCAGGCAAACGCCGCATTCTCAATCCTGAACGTTTCACCTGATCCACCCCTGTGATGACGCGCTTGGTTTCCATCGGCTGCACGCTGCTCAGTCTCGCGACGACTCACGCCGCCGCGCCCGACTTTACGCGTGACGTTCAGCCGCTCTTCGCCCTGCACTGCCTGAAGTGCCATGGACCCGAGGAGCAAAACGCCGGGCTGCGTTATGATCACCCTCAAGGAGCCTTCACTGAGGCCGATTCAGGTGCCAGGGCCATCGTTCCCGGGGCTCCCGAAAAAAGCGAATTGCTCAAGCGGATCACCTCCACACACAAAGAGGAGCAGATGCCACCGAAGGGGGCACGCCTCAGTCCTCAAGAGATCGAAACGCTGAGGCAATGGATCGCCGCTGGAGCGGAATGGCCAGCCAACAGCCTGTCCAAGACTGAAGTCTCAGCTGCGCCGAAACACTGGTCATTTCAGCCCATTCAAAACCCACCTCTGCCCACCGTTCGAGATCGTTCCTGGCCACTGAATCCCATCGACCACTTCATCCAGGCCAAACGCGAAGCCGCCGGCCTGCGCCCCGTCCCAGATGCGGAGCCTCATGTTCTGGCACGCCGACTCAGCTATGATCTGACTGGCCTACCGCCCCAGAAATCACCGGGCAGCGATTACAACCAAGAGGTCGAGCACCTGCTGGCCTCGCCAGCGTATGGTGAGCGCTGGGGCCGCCATTGGCTCGACTGGGTGCGTTATGCCGATACGGCAGGCGACAATTCCGATTTTCCCATTCCTCAGGCCTACCTTTACCGAAATTACGTCATTCAATCTCTCCAGGACGACGTGCCCTATGACCGCTTTCTCACCGAACAGCTCGCAGGCGACCTCCTGCCGGCTCAGGATCAAGCGGAGAAAAATCGCCTCACCATCGCCACGGGTTATCTCGCCATGGCGCGTCGTTTTGGGTCACTGCTGGAGCGCTATCCCCAGCATCTGACCATTGAGGACACCATCGACAACCTCGGTCGCACGGTCCTCGGGCTCACCCTCAGCTGTGCCCGCTGTCACGATCACAAATTTGATCCCATCAGCACCCGGGACTACTACGGACTCTATGGCATCTTCGCCAGCACGCGCTACCCCATGCCGGGCCTGGAGCTTTTCCAGACGCAGCGCGACTTTGTGCCCTTGCTGCCCGCTGAGGAGACTGCGGAGACAATGCGGCCTTTTGAAAAGGATCGAGTGCAACTCACCGCTGAACTCGACCGACTCCTCAACGAGGCCAACGCCAAATCCCTGGACAATGCGCAACGAGAACGCAATGCCACGGTCGATGAACAACGGCGCCGTAAGGGCGAGCTGGACAGGCTGCTCATGCGCGTGCGCAAGGCTGGAGAAAAGCTCGCCGCTCATCTGAAAAAGATGCCGGTGATCCCCACCGCCTACGCCGTGCAAGACGACAAACCCATCCAAGCGCGCGTGCAACTCAAGGGTGAACCCGATCGACCTGGATCCGAAGTGCCGCGCAAATTTCCAGACATCCTCGGCGGTCAAACTCTGCCGCCCAGCGCGCAGTCCACGAGCGGTCGTCTTCAACTCGCTCAATGGATCACCGACAAACGCAACCCACTCACCGCTCGTGTCATCGTGAACCGCGTCTGGCAGCGTCACTTTGTCCGTGGACTGGTCCCGAGCACGAGTGATTTCGGCCTGCGCGGAGAAACGCCCACGCACCCTGAACTGCTCGATTGGTTGGCCACGGACTTCATGAATCATGGCTGGTCGCTGAAGCATCTGCACCGCCTCATCCTCACCTCGCGCACTTACCGTCTCTCGAGTCAGGATCAGGAAGACAACCTCACCTCAGACCCTGGCAATGCTCTTTATTGGAAGTTCAATCGCCAGCGACTCGATGCTGAATCCCTCCGTGACACGCTGCTGCTCATCGGCGGCACGCTTGATCCCACACCGCAGACTCAGCCCTACCCCATCCCGCCCAGCCGCGACTGGGAATACACGCAGCATCACCCATTCAAAGCCGATTACCCCAGCAACAAACGCAGCGTCTATCAACTGACCAAACGACTCACCGCACAGACCTACCTGCAAACCTTTGACGGACCCGACCCCAACGTCTGCACTGCCACCCGCGACACCTCGGTCACCGCGCTGCAGGCTCTCTACTTCGTCAACAACAGCTTCCTTCACGATCAGGCCCAACGATTTGCCACACAGTTGGTTGGGAAAAAAAATACCGACGAGGCGCGGCTCGATCAGGCCTATCGCACCCTTTTCCAGCGCCCACCTAGCGCCGAAGAAACCCAGCTCCTCATTGCCCACCTCGCCCTCGCGCGCGAGCAAACCTCGGACGACACCGCCGCCTGGGCCAGCCTCTGCCGCAGTCTGCTGCGCCTGAATGAATTCCTTTACCTGGATTGAAGCGAACCCAGATCTTGCCCCGCTGAATCCTCCACACGCTCACCGACACCCCATGTCACTCTTGACCCGCCGCTCTCTTCTCTGCCGCAGTTCCCTGCTGCTGCCCGGGCTTTTGTCGGAATTAAGCGCGGCCGAAGACCCTCTGTCGGTCAAACGTCCCCACACGCCCGCCAAGGCAAAACGGATCATCATGATCTATGCCACCGGCGGCGTTTCGCACATCGACACCTTTGACCCCAAACCCATCATCAAAGGTCGTGATGGCACCGGGCCTGACAAGCTCATGGGCAATCTGTTTGGTGCTCAGCCTAACCGCAGGTGTGGCACTGAAGTGAGCGACCTCTTCCCGCATCTGCGCGGTGTCATGGATGAAGTCTGCCTGATCCGCAGCATGAAGGCCTCCCACTTCGATCACTCCGAGGCCACCCTCGGCATGCACACTGGATCACCCACCTTTGCGCGTCCCAGCATGGGCTCGTGGGTCAGCTATGGCCTCGGCAGTTTCAATCAAAACCTGCCGAGCTTCATCGTCATCGCCCCGCACCTGCCGTATGGTGGCACGCAAGTCTATGCCTCCGACTTTTTGCCCGCTGCGCATCAGGGCACCCGCGTCATTCCAGGCAGCAACCCCATCGCCAACCTGCGCCCGCCCAACTCGACTCAGAACCTTCAAAAACTTGAGCTCGATCTGGTCAGCCACCTCAATCAACAACACTTCAACGCGCGTCCCCAAGACAGCGCTCTCGCCGCACGCATCAAGTCCTTCGAGACCGCTTTCCAAATGCAGCAAGCCGCGCCGGAGGCCTTTGACCTCAGTCAGGAGCCCGCGCACATCCGCAGCCTTTACGGCCTGGATCGCAAAGTCAAAGGCCCCGGTGCCGACTTCGCCTGGCAATGCCTCGTCGCCCGTCGCCTCGCGGAACGGGGCGTGCGTTTCATCGAACTCATCGACACCGGCTCACGCCCGAACTGGGACTCTCATGGCGACATGAAAGAACACGCCGACTTGGCTTATAACGTCGATCAACCCACTGCGGCCCTGATCACCGACCTCAAGCAGCGCGGCATGTTGGATGAAACCATCCTCCTGTGGGCCACCGAATTTGGCCGCACCCCCACTCGCGAAGGCAAGAACGGGCGGGGTCATCATCGGGATTGTTTCAGTGTCTGGATCGCCGGAGGAGGCTTCAAGGCGGGCCACGTCCACGGGGCCACCGATGAACTCGGCAAATACACCACAGAGAGCCCACTCGAAGTCCACGATCTACACGCCACGCTTCTGCATCAGCTTGGCATGAATCATGAAAAACTCACCTTCCGCCACGCCGGCCGCGACTTTCGTCTGACCGATGTTCATGGAACCGTGGTGAACGATCTCTTGGCCTAAACGAGGGCCTAGTGCGCGGTAAGGCACGCCTTTCTCCATCCATGAGCCGGGTTACGGAGCCTTGTCGCTGGCGGTGCGAAACCCACGAGCGAGGGTGGTTTCGTTCGCGGAATCGGCAAAGTAACGTGTGGTCAGCAGATCGTTGTGACTTTTGAGCGCGAAGTGTCCGCCCCGCACCACCGGAACACGCAGGTCGGGATAATCGGGGTGCGCCGGCCAGGATTCGCCTTTGAATTCGCTGGCGGTCCATTCGGAGACGTTCCCCGCCATGTCGATGACGCCATAGCTGCTGAGATCCTTGGTTTTGCGGTCCACGGGAGCCCATAGGTTGTAGCCATCCAGACTGCCGCCCTTGCCGTTGGCATCATAATCATCACCGAGATTGGCGGCGTCTTTTTGATTCAGATTGCCCCAGGGGAAAGAGAAGCCCCGTTCTCCTCGCGCTGCCTTTTCCCACTCCTCTTCAGTCGGCAGGCGCTGGCCCTTCCATTTGGCATAAGCATAGGCATCCCACCAGTCCACCTGAGTAACAGGGGTGTTGAGGCTCATGGGCTGGCCATTGAAGGTGGCACCCGCCTTCGCCGCTGCGTAGGTGTCGTCCCACTTCGGCGGGGTGTGCGTGCTTTTGGTCTTCGGCTGATCGGGGTGATCGAAGGGATGGTTGGGGAGCTTTTTCTCCACCTTCAAAAAGTCGCCGTATTGGCCAATGGTGACCTCGTGCTTGCTGATCCAGTAAGCGGGCAGATTGCGGGTCTCTTTTTTCTGGTAAATGAATTTCCCGGCCGGAATGGCGATCATTTCCTGATCGGTGGCCGCCGTGGTCGGGCTGGGCGTCACGGTGCCAACAAAATTGCCAAGACCAAACACCGCAGCGAGCGCGGCAAGGGCAACCGCCCAGGTCCACCAGGGCGTGGCGCTGTTTTTTCCCACGCTTCCTTCCTCCGCCTCGATGCGGCGAATGATGGAACGCTCACGCATGGCATCGCGCACATCATCGAGCGCCTCCAGCAGCCCCGACCAGTCGTGGCCCGCCTCGTGCAGCGTGGCGAGCAAACCGCGAGCCTTGCCCTCCGCCGCAAGCGGGTGCATGAGGTCAATCAGCGCGGCGACTTCTTCCTTGGCATCGCGCGGGCGACTGCCTGCGGGGCGAAAGATGTTCACGATGCTGGCCTGATTTTCGGCATCCAAATAAATGTCGCGAGGGTAAAGGCGGCGATGATGGTGGCCGCGCTCGACCGCGTATTGCATGGCCTCGGCGACGCCAAAGAGCAGCTCGGCGAGTTTGCGCTCCGTGAGGTGCTCTCCTGCGGCTTCGATCTCCTCCAGGTTGCGACCGCGAGGCAGCTCACGGGTGTAAAAAATCAGCCCATTCACCGAACCGGCCTCGTAAAGCGGAGCGATGCGTGGGTGGGAAATGGAAGCTTTGAGCCGTTCACGGGCCTTGAAACCATCCACCACATCCGGCTGACTCAGAAGGTCTGGCCGCATGAGCACCAGAGCGACAGGGCGCTGCACGGTGACCTGGATGGCGCGGTAAGTCTCCGATTCATTTTCCAGCGTGAGGCGATCCAGAACCTGGTAATTGCCCAGCATGGTGCCGGGAGTAAGAAAAGGCGGCGGCTCCACGCAACAGGGCGGCGGCGGGCTGTTGAGGGCCGCATTTGCCTTGTTGATGAGCTTTTCCAGCGTGTAGGGCGCATCCTGCAAGACAGGCCAACCAGCAATTTGATTTTCGAACCCAGTCAAATCATACCGCGTGGTGAAAAGCACACGCGTGCTGGGAAAGCGGGCCAAGGCGGCATCTCGCAGGTCAAATCCGGTGTCGCCACCAGCTGTGGGGATTGCCTCGGTGATCAGGAGGTCCAGCTTGGTGGCCGTGGCCAGCCAAGCTCGGGCCTCCGCCACGCTGGCTGCGGGGTGGATGCGCCAACCAGTCTGCTGGAGGAGGGCTTCGGTTCGGGGGCCGCGAGTGGCGGCATTGGCATCGAGAAAAAGGATCGTCATCGGGGGGCGTGCAGGGCGGGCCGTCAGTTCGTCACGGGCGGCAGCAGCGGGTTCACGCCGCCCGGGACGGACTGGGGCACGCGTGAGCCAAAGTCCAGGAGGTCGCGCGGCTCAGCGGCCACATCCTGAAGTTTATGCTGGTAGTAGAGCCGGACCACATAGCCGTGATACGAACGGCGGCCATGGGCGGCGATTTCTCCCGGCGTCAGTGCGGGGAGGAAATAGGTAACCTCGAGCGGCTCCTCACCGATGCCACTCCAGTCCACCGGCGCGGCTGCCCAGGAGGAGATCGGTTCATCAGCGATGGTTTGGGCGACTTTCTCGCCATTCACTCGGTCAAAAAAATACACATCAATGTCCACCTGACTGGGATCCACGGCTGCATTGCCCTGGCGCAGGATCGGCACCCGGAGAACGACCTTTTCGCCATTCACCGAGGCAGGATCACGAACAGCCTGACAGGCACCGAGAGACAGCGTTTTCAGCCCCTCAAGCCCAGGCATGGCAGACATACCTGCGCTGCTGCTGGCGGGTGCGGGTGCGTTCAGGCGGCGCTGCGCCAGATCACGAAAACCGGCGGCTTGAGCTGGGTCCATGCTTTCAAGCTGACGCCAGAGAGCATTCGCCTTGTCCGTGAGACCCATGGTTTCATAGCACTGTGCCGTCTCGGCCATCACTTCAGGGCTGGCAGGAAATTGCAGATCTGCCCGCCGGAGCACTTCCAGAGCGCCCTGCATGTCTCCCAGACCTCGCACTTGTTTGGCCAGTTCCACCATTTCAGCCAAGGTCATGCTGGAAGCCGGGTCCGCAGGCGCAGCAGGCTTGCGGCCAGGAGGCGGGGGCAATGACGGGCCTCGCGAGGGCGGCGCAGCTGGAGCAGGCATCACGGCCACAGGCGCAGGAACCACCGGTGAAGGCGCGGTCATCAAAGCAGGCGCACTGATCGGAGCGGGAGTTGGATTGGCCGGAGGAGCCTGAAAAGAGCCGATCGGCGGGGGACCCATGCCGGTGCTGGCCGGTGAAGTCGCCGTCATGGCGGGTGCTGGGGCGGCGAGTTGCCCCACCGGCGGTGGACTGAAGCTCACCGTCGGTTTGGACAGGATCGGTGACGGTTCGGAAGCTTTTTCTGGAGCACTGAGAGCCGCGACAACTGGGGTGGATTCGCGCCCAGCCGCACGCCAGATCGCCGTTCCGACGAGCCCGATTTGCACGCTGGCGAGGACCACGAGGACACCGAGGGCCGCAACAATCGCGCGGCCCCGGTCAGCTTTGAGAATGGGAGAGGCTTGAGCCATGCCGATTGCCGCAGGAAATTCGTATGGTACGGTTCACGCTCCGAAGTGTCAATGCTCCAGCCCTTTTCCACCGAAACTCCCCATCAAAAGGGTGGATCGTGGGCTAAGGCTGCCCATTTGAAAAGCAGGCCGGAACAAATGGCGGCTCATTTGGCTCAAGAAGAGGGTTTCATCTGGCTGGATAGCGCCGTCACCACCCCCAGCGCGGTCTCGATCCTGACCGCTCACCCCACAGACATCCTGCGTGGAAACATCGCGCAAGACTGGGAAAAGGTGGAAATCGCCCTTCAAAAAGGCACCTCCGCCCAGTCGCCAGGCGGGCTTTTTGGCTGGGTTGGGTATGATGGGGAGTTCGTTTTCGGCATTTATCCGCATGCGCTGCTCTATGACCACGGACGGGAAGAATGGTTCGAATCCGGCGATTTTTTTAATCGGGTCAAGGGTGCCTCCAATCGGGTTTTTGAACCCACGACAATGAGTCGCCCCAGCACGGCGCTTTCCCCCCTCAAAATCCCCTTCGCGCTGCGTGTTCCGCGCGCTGATTTCCTGGCTCAGGTCCATCGCGCCCAGGATTACATCCGCTCTGGCGACATCTACCAAGTCAATTTGTCGCATCCCTGGCGCGCCGATTGGGTGCCAGGCACGCCTTTTTTGCCTCTGTATGAGCGGCTCCGCCGGGTGTCCCCTGCCCCGCACGCGGCCTGCCTGAATCTGGATGGCACGACGATCCTATCCGCCTCACCCGAGCTGTTTTTGAAATTCTCTGGCCGCACCGTGACCACGCGCCCGATCAAGGGCACACGTCCACGTTTCCCCGACGATCCCATGCGCGATGCCGCAGCAGCCCGAGAGCTGTTGGCCTGCGACAAAGAACGAGCGGAGCTCCTCATGATCACGGACCTGGAGCGCAACGACATCGGCCAAGTGTGTGAGTTTGGCAGCGTCTCCGTGCCGGATCTCTGGCGTGTGGAGAGTTTCGCCCAGGTCTATCACCTCGTCTCCACGGTCACGGGCACTTTACGACCGGAAATTAGCCAGGCTTCGGCCTTCCGTTCCTGTTTCCCAGGCGGCAGCATCAGCGGCGCACCGAAAAAACGCGCCACCGAGATCATCGCCGAGCTGGAGACCTACCCGCGGGGCCTTTACACAGGCGCTTTGGGTTACTTCGGCTTCGATGGCGAGAGCCAATGGAACATCGCCATTCGCACAGCCATCCAGCGCGAAAACGCGATCACTTTTCATGTCGGATCAGGCATCGTGGCCGACAGCGTGCCCGAGCGTGAATGGGAGGAGACGATGCACAAGGCCTCCGGCATTTTGGCCGCCTGGTCCTAAACCAAGGACGCTTTTTCCTCGGAGAACCGTGTCAGTTTGCAAAACACCGCTCAAAGTCGCTCTCGGTCTCGCATATTGCATGATTTTCACCCAAAGCCCCCGATGGTGGCACAACTCTAAATCGTTGATGATCAACGCTTTAACTCCCTTTTGAAAGCCTCGGCATGGCTCGGGCTGTAATAACATTGACCGCAAAACCCCTGGCGGTTAAAAACTTAAATCACCCACACACCATGAAACGCATCTTATCAATTCTCTGTCTCGCAGTTGTAGCCGTCCTGGCCTCCAGCTGCACCACGTATGTTGAGGAAAGAGGTTATGTCGCGACACGAGGCTATGTCTCGGCTCGTCCCGGGCCTGTTTATTATCGCGCCCCTTATCACAGCTATCCCCACAGCCCGTCCTACCAAAACAGCCGCTATCGCAATGTCCGCTATGACAACCACGGATACCAACCTGGTTACACACGTGGACGCCCAAATCACTACCACAGTGGCTCAGGCTCACACATCCACAGCGGTGTTTCCATGATTCACCGTTAAGAGGTCGTTTGGTAAAACGCCAGCCGCTTTTGAACAGGCGTGGCGGGGTCTTTTAAAGGGCCTCGCCACGCCTTCTTTATGTCTTGGAAACACGTCATTTCCGCCTATCAATCCAGCCTCCATGGACTTCGCCACTCTTCTAGCCGTCAACGCCTTCGACATGTCGTGGATCTCGAATCCAGAGGCCTGGATTGCCCTGCTGACACTCACCGTGATGGAAATCGTGCTGGGGATCGATAACATCGTTTTCATCTCGATCCTGGTGGACAAGCTGCCGTTGGCCGAGCGTCCGCGCGCACGTCTGCTTGGCCTAGGTTTTGCCATGCTGACACGCATTCTGCTGCTGCTCAGCATTTCATGGGTCATGCAGCTGAAGACACCGCTCTTCAGCTTGATGTCACACGAGATTTCCGGCAAAGATCTGATCTTGATTCTCGGGGGGCTTTTCCTGCTCTGGAAAAGCACCAAGGAGATCCATCACAAGATCGAAGGCGCCCACGAAGACACGCCCAGCGCCGGCAAAGCCCGCGCCGCCCTCGGGGCCATTCTGGTGCAAATCGCCATTCTCGACATCGTCTTCTCCCTCGACTCCGTGATCACGGCCGTCGGCATGGTTGACGACATCATGGTCATGATCATCGCCGTCATGATCGCAGTCGGTTTCATGATGGTCTTCGCAGGCACGGTCAGTGACTTCATCAGCAAGCACCCAACCGTCAAAGTGCTGGCCCTCTCCTTCCTGCTGCTGATCGGCACCACGCTGATTGCTGAGGGCTTCCACGTTCACTTCCAAAAAGGCTACGTTTACTTCGCCATGGCCTTCTCGATCTTCGTGGAAATGCTCAACATCCGCATGAAGGACAAGGCGGCGAAAAAGGCTGCTTTGGCCTCGCACGAAAGCTAGAGCAAAGTGACAAAAGGGCACGGTCAGCCTGGCTTAAAACAAACTCAAATGCGTCTTCTTGGCACATTTGAGGAATTATTTCAGAAGGCGGATTTCATCTATATCGTTCATTATCAACGATTTATAGCCGAGTAAAGCGGCTTGGCACGTGGGTTGCATGAGTAAGGGTCGTCGTAAGACACAAACCCTTAACCACTCATCAAACCATGAAAATCGCTCGTTACACACCTGCCTTTGAACTGAGCCGATTGGCTCACCTGGAACCCTGGGCTCGAAGCTCATTCACCCACTTTCCGGTCGTTGGGGCCCTCTTGAATGAGTTCCTCCCCACACTCTCCGCCGGTCGCTTGGCGACAGATGTCTTTGAGGATGCGGACCATTATTATGCCCGATTCGAAGTCCCCGGCGTCAAAAAGGAAAACGTCACCGTCGAGCTGCATCAAAACGTGCTCACCATCACGGCAGAACGCCGGGTGAAATCCGGCGACCAAGAAGAATCCTTCAATCTGAGCCGCTCGGTGAACCTGCCCGCTGACATCCAGGCCGAGACCATCCAAGCCAAACTGGAAGACGGCATCCTCACCATCACCCTGCCCAAACCCCAGCAGCAGAAACCCAAACTGATCCCCGTGAACTAAACCCCCTGAGAGCGCGGGTGAGCTTTCTCACCCGCGCTTCAAAACCCCTCTAATTCTCACCTTTCAAATCGCCATGAACACTCTTTGCACCCCTCAAACCTGCGCCCAACCAACAGCCGGCGTCACCGAAAACCTGCGCAAACCTCTCTACACGCTCACCGGCAATGCCGATGCCTATGAAGTGCGCGTGGAGCTGCCTGGTGTCCCAAAAGCCAACGTTAAAATTGACCTGGAAGACAACGTCCTGAACATCCGTGCCGAACGCGCCAGCCCGACAAACGAGTCCTGGAAACCACTGCACCGCGAGATTTCGGCTCAGAACTACCTCCTCCGCCTGCGTCTGAATGCACCCGTGGATGAGGAAAAACTCAACGCCCGCCTGGAAGACGGCATCCTGACCCTCAGCCTGCCGATCCGCGAAGTGGCCAAGCCACGTCGCATCGAAGTGAACTGAACAAAACACCCACCTCACAGCGCGGTTCCCCTCACCGGGAACCGCGTTTTTTTCTGCCCATCAGCGTCGTTACAAACTGCGCAGCATGGCCAGGGTCTCCGCCAATTGTTTGTGCCCTTGGCGCTCCGCAAGACGCGGAAATTTCCCCTGAATCATCACCAGCTTGCCATGGCGTGTGATCATGAGTTTGCGCTCTTTGATTTCGATCTCTGAAACACCTGCATGCGCTGCGGCAAGGCGCAGACTGGTACAGGCGAGCAGGTTCTGCACAGGATGGGGCAGCTTGTCGCCAAACTGATCTCGCCACTGAGATTCCAGTTCATCCAACTCACGCCGCGTCATGATCTCTCCGAGCTGACGATACGCAGTGA
>JAIXVB010000478.1 GCA_027483245.1 Verrucomicrobiaceae bacterium
GCGGAGGCCACCGCGAAACAGTTGGATGGCCTGATTCAGGGTTTGTCCCAGATCATCGTGGGAAAGCCCGATGTCCTGCGCTTGGCCGTAACGTGTCTGTTGGCGCGCGGCCATCTGCTTTTTGAAGATCAGCCAGGTGTGGGCAAGACCCTGCTTTCTCAGGCCCTGGCTCAGGGGCTCGGCTTGCAATTCCGGCGCGTGCAGTTCACCAGTGACTTGCTGCCTGCGGACATCCTCGGGGCAGCGATTTACGATCGGGAAGCCGCAGGTTTTGTCTTCCATCCAGGGCCTGTTTTCACTCAGGTGCTGCTGGCTGATGAGATCAATCGTGCGACGCCGAAAACACAGTCGGCCCTGCTGGAGGCGATGGAGGAAGGCAAGGTGACTTCCGATGGCATCACGCACCCGCTGCCGGTGCCTTTCTTCGTGATCGCCACGCAGAACCCCACCTCCCAAATCGGCACCTTCATGCTGCCGGAATCGCAGATGGATCGTTTCCTCATGCGCCTGGAATTGGGCGTGCCTGATCGCGCGGCAGAGCGGAGCATTTTGCAAGGCCAGGACCGCCGTGAAATGTTGCGCGCCATGCCTGAGATCCTGCCCTGGTCTGAGCTGGAGCGGATGCAATCGCAGGTGCGTCTCGTGCACGTCTCGCCTGCGCTGCTGGACTACCTTCAGGATCTCCTCGCCGCGAGTCGAGCGGAAGGTCGAGGTCTGTCTCCGCGTGCGGGATTGGCTCTGCTCAATGCCAGCCGTGCTTGGGCTCTGATCAATGGCCGCGCCATGGTCATGCCGGAGGACGTGCAAGATGTGGCGCGGGCAGTGATCACGCATCGTCTCGAAGGCGGTGCAGAGCGAGTGACGCAACTGCTGGAAACGACCGCCGTGGTCTGAGAAACCCCTCTCGCTCGATCTTCCCATGACGCATGACACCCCCGCGGTCAAAGGCGTGGCCCGACTGGGATTTCGATCCATCGGGCTCGGCTCGGCACCGCTGCGAGTCCGGCCCAATCTGCACACGCTGAGCTGGATCGGCCTCGTCGGGGCCATGGGGTATGCAGGCGCTGTCGGCTCGAATGGCGCGGCCTATTTGCTCGCCTTTCTGACCCTTGCCTTGGGCGCTCTGAGTTTCATGCATGCGCATGGAAACCTCGCCGGACTCGAGGTGAAAGCACTGCCGGGTACCGCCCGTGCGGATCGCTTGGGGGTCGAACTCCGTGCGGCCACGGGACACGCGGCCTGTGGTGTCGAGGTACTCTTGATCGGTGCCTCCAAGGCCACCTTTGTGGAGAACCTGGAAAGCGGGCAAACGACACGCGTCAGCCTGCATTCGCCCGCCTCACCGAACCTGCTTTCACAGCGTCTGCTGCTGCGCAGTTCGTATCCTCTGGGCCTCTTCAATGCGGTGCGTGTGGTGGAGCTGACCACGACTCAACCACGGGTGCCGAAGCCGAGTGGCGACCTGCCTTTGCCTCTGCCACAACCCTGCGCTGGGGCCGAGGGGCTGACCACGGGGCGCGGCAGTCTCAGCCGTGAGGGCGATGACTTTGCAGGGGTGCGTGAATGGCAACCTGGAGACTCGCCGCGTCACATCGACTGGCGTGCCGTGGCGCGGGGACGACCGCTCATGGTGAAGACCTGGGCTCAAAGCGCCAGCGTTGCGGTGCCTTTGGATTGGGAAACTCTGTCGCTTCCCGATGTAGAACGCGCGGGTCAGTTGGCGCGCTGGATCCAGGAGTGTGAGCTCTCCGGCATGCCCTACTCACTGCATCTGCCGAATCAAGACATCGCGGTGGGTCTGGGTGCCGATCAGGCGCAGCGTTGCCTCCGAGCTTTGGGCGAGTTGGAGGCTGGGGCCCTGCAGTTTCAAGCACCCGTCAAACGTGGCCCCCTCCCCGCCAGTCATGAGCACAGTGCGCAGGTGGCCAAGAATCCCCTGCGCTTGCTTTGTGGATTGGTCATGCTCGCGGTGCTCATGTTGTTGGACTTTGTCACGCCGGTGAGTGTCGGTTTGTTAGGCCTGTGCATGGCATGGCGTCTGATGTTGCGGCCCGCGCCCGCCCTGCCAGAAACGCAGCGTGCATCCAGCCGTTCGGTCGCGAAGTCCTTCAGCCAGCTGTCGTCCTGGTTGCCCATCGGGGTGTTCTTGATCGGCATCGCTGCGGTGCATTTGATCTTGGGAGATCTGTTCAGCATGGAGGCGGGGATCGCGGTTCTCATTGTGCTCACCGGGGCCAAGCTTGTGGAATCTCGCACGCCGCATGACTTTCAGGTCGTGGCCATGATCGGTTGGTTCCTTTGCCTCTGTGGGTTGCTCACCGATCAGGGTTTGGCGAGATCAGGGCTCATGTTCCTGATCTTTGTGGGCATCATCGGCTGCATGGTGCGCTTTCGGCGCGGTTCATCCGGCGTTCAGGTGCCTGCTCGATTGACATTGCGGCTGCTGGCTCAGGCGCTTCCAGCGGTGCTGCTCCTGTTCCTTTTCTTCCCACGTGTCAGCCTCGATTATCTCGCTCGTTTGGGCCGTGGAGAAACGAACAAGACGGGTGTGCCCACCTCGCTGGAGCCCGGCGGTGTGTCGTCGATCGCCCGCAGCAGTGAACGCGCTTTTGGGGTCGAGTTCCCCACGGGCAAGGTCATTCCGAACAAAGAGCGTTACTGGCGTTGTGTCGTGCTTTGGGAATGCGCGGGTTTCAAATGGACCCGCGGTTCTTGGTTCAGCTACACGCCGCACCTCCGCCTTGCCATGCCGGGGGACATTGAGCAGATCATCACCCTGGAGCCTCATGGCCAGCAGTGGTTGCCCGCTTTGGATCAGCCCATGCGAGGTCGGGATGGGGGCGGTCTGTTGGCTCTCTATGCCGATCGCACCCTGGGGGCGGAGGAACCCGTGCGCACGGTGCGTCGGCTGGAGGTCATCTCACGTCCGCGCTTGGAAGTCGAAGACCTGAGCGAGACTCGCCGACAGGCCGCGCTCCAGGTGCCTGCGGATTTGCCGGTGGAGCTAAAGGACCTCGCACGGCAGTGGCGTGCCGCGGCGAAGAGCGATGGAGAGGTGGTGAACATCGGCCTCAGTTTCCTGCGCACTCAAGGTTTCCGATACACCCTCGAACCTGGCACCTATCTCGGCCCGCGGGCTCTCCACGAGTTCCTCTTTGAACGCCGTCTAGGTTTCTGTGAGCACTACAGCGCGGCGTTTGCGACGATGATGCGTCTCGCGGGTGTGCCTTCGCGTGTGGTCATGGGTTACCTCGGCGGGGAGGTCTCCGATGGCGGTTACATGATCGTTCGCCAATCCGATGCGCATGCTTGGACCGAGGTGTGGTTGCCTGAGACGGGATGGACCCGCATCGATCCCACGGGTGCCTTGGCGCCAGGGCGCATGGACTTGAACTTGCAGAGTTATTTGTTAGGCGATGCCGAGGCTCTGGAGCGTCAGCGCAACAGTTTCATCTGGCAGGGCTGGCTGCGTGCGCGCTTGCTCTGGGATCAGTTGAATCTGCAATGGTATAACACGGTCATCAGTTTCAATGAAGACAACCAGATTGAATGGTTCAGTTGGTTAGGGCGTGGGCAGATGCGAGAGGCTTGGCAGCTGGTCATCATCGCGGTCAGTCTCCTCTTAGCCTTTGGCCTGCTGTCCTGGTGGTTGCGTCGGCCAGCCCGCGAACGCGATCCCTGGGCCCTGGCATGGCGGCAGCTCTGTCAGCGTCTGGAAAAGAACGGACTGCCCGCCCGCGCCCAACATGAGGGACCCCTGGCTTACACGCGCCGTCTCAGCCTGCTTCGACCCCAGCTCGCGCAGCCATTGGATCGACTCGCCCATCTTTACGCTGAGGCACGTTATGGGCAGGGCGGGGGGTCCTTGAAGGAGTTTCGCAGGCAGAGCCAGACCCTGCCCACGAAGCTTTCTTGAGTCGAAATCATCCGCTTTGTCATACACCCAGCCCGCAGCCGTCACTCAACGGTTCAAATGAATGGAGCGCGAACTTGCCGACAACCTCGAAACACTGCATCACGACGCCTTTGGCTGGGCGCTGCACTGCTGCGGTGGCGATCATGCACGGGCCGAGGAGGTGCTGCAAAATGCTTATCTCAAGCTCGCTCAGGGGCGGGCTTATCATGGCGGACAATCGAGCTTTCGGACCTGGTGGTTCGGCGTCATTCGCTACACCGCACACGAGGAATTGCGCCGTCAGCGTTACCGCGAATCGCTTTTGGGGAAGTTGTGGCTGCAACTCACTGGCGACTCCCGAGACCCGCGTCCGTCTCCCTCTCATCAGGTGGAACTGAACGAACAAACATTGGAACTGCGCGCGGCTTTGGCGCAACTGCCAGCGCGTCAGGCCGAGGTGCTGCACCTTGTCTTTTATCAAGACCTCTCGCTGAGCGAGGCCGCAGCCGTCATGAAGATCGGCCTCGGCTCCGTGCGTCAGCATTACGAACGTGGCAAAGCGCGCCTGCGCAGTCTGCTGCAAACACCCGCCTCTCATGAAGACTGATCCTGATCACGATCTCCGCCCTTTTTTCCAAGCGCAACGCCGCGCGGATCACTCCGAGGCTCCCCTGTGGAATCCACGCCTGCTGGAGTCGGCGCACAAGCCCAAGCAGGCCTCCTGGATCCTGCGGGTGGGACTGCCCGCGACGGCGGCAGCTGTGTTGGCCGTCTCTCTCTGGATGCCTTCCACTCCCACATCGCAGACGCATCTTTCGGAGGCTCTGCCCGTTTTGCTCGATGCGCCTTCCGAACCGCTTTTCGCCAGCCTCGAACCCTCCGCCTTCACTTCCCCCAGCGACTTTCTGTTACCCGCCCATCTCAGTATTCAACTGCCATGAAACGCATTCTCTTTTCCCTTTTATTACTCACTCACACTGCCATCGCAGGCCCAGAGGTCTTTCTACAGGGGGGGCTCCTCACGCCGGAAATCATCGCGAAGATCAAGCCTGAGTTAGCGCTCAGCAGCGATCAAGAAACGAAGATGACTGAAATCGTCAACGCCGCGCAGTCTGAGGCCGCACCGCTGGAACAAACCGTGCGTGAACGGCAAAAGACCTTCCATCAGATCTTGCGTCAG
This sequence comes from Verrucomicrobiaceae bacterium, assembly GCA_027483245.1. Taxonomy (GTDB): domain Bacteria; phylum Verrucomicrobiota; class Verrucomicrobiia; order Verrucomicrobiales; family Verrucomicrobiaceae; genus Prosthecobacter. The sequence continues at coordinate 5,076 of JAIXVB010000478.1, forward strand.
TCCGATTCCACCGTGGAGAAGAGCAGTGCCGCGCTCGCTGAACTGATGGAGGCCGAGGCGGCCGTGAAGCAATTGCAACTGCGCACGCTGCTCAGCCTGCGGGATGTCTTGAGCCTGGAGCAACAGAAAAAGGCCATCGCTTTAGCCCCATCTCGGCAAGCCAAGCGCGCTGATGTGGAAAGCCGAGTCCGTGAAAAGGCGATGCGTCTGAAATCGGCCGTGGAGGCGCTCGGCGTGCCGCCGACCCTCCAGATGAAAGAGCGTGGCAGCAAGGTGGAGTCTTTGATTCGTGCCGGCGATTGGGCAGCGGCCGATGAAGCGCTGGATCAGTTGGTGATCGATAGTGAAGTGGAGGCTCCGGAGTCCACGACAGCGCTGGATTTCTCGACCTTTGATCCCGGTGATACGAACCTCGACACTTTAAAGCAAAGATACCAGGACGTGGAAGTGGCCGCGCAGTCGGTGATCTCCATTCAGCGAGTGCGCCAGCTCATTCAGGCCAAGCAGGCCCTGGAAGAAGCCAAGGCAACAGAGGATGCCGTCGCCGTGGGTCGCATCCTGACCTGGGCTGAGAGTGTTCTGAAAGACTAGCAAACCCTCAACACGATCCTTCGATGAAACGATATCCACTGATATTGGCAGCCCTGCTATGCACTCCTGCCATGGCATTGACCCCTGAAGATGCCGAAGCTCGCTTGCGTATGGCGATGCAGATCGCTCGTGAGCACAATGACGCGGCAAAAGTCGCTCAGGTTGAGCGGGTTTGGGGCCATTTGAAAAAGGGCCTAACTGAGAATGCCGAGACGGAAATCGCGGCGGCGGAAAAGGTTGTCGGGATCGATCCTGGCGGCTGGTCCATGGCGGGCCAACCGCTGGCCAAACCCACTCCTGAAATGTTGACAAAATCGAAGGAATTGGGACAGCGTCTTCACGAGGCCATGCTGTCCGAGGATGCTGAAAAGGTGCGGGCGGTCACGGCGGAGATGCTCAAGGTCTTGGGGGATCAGGCAGGAGTCCCCGATGGTCGTCGCCTGGGGCATCGACCGGTGGGTAAAGAACTCACGCAAGCTGAGGCAACCGCTCTTTTTATCCAGGCCCTGAAGACACAGGGCAGAGCGGTTCGTCAATTGCGGGAAGGGAAGCCTTTGCCGAATCAGATGATGCGCATCTATGGCTACATTTTGAGTGGTCTTGCTGAAGTGCGTCCATGGCTCGTCAAACACCAGCCGGAGGAGTTGGTCAGTGTCGATGCCTTAGCGAGCGGTTGTGCCAACGTGATGATGACCTTGCAACAACCCGCGGGTTATTTTCCCTTCCCAGATTTGCGCGGAAAAAACATCCGCTTTGGTGAGATGATTGAGCGCCAAATCAAGGCGGGTTTGGTCCAGGTGAAGGATGGTTGGGTCATCACCGCCGATCCAGATGGCGGCACGCAGTTCGATACAGGTGTCTGCGGTGTGGCCTTGCTCAAAGCTGGCGAGGCATTTGAAAATAAAACGTGGTTGGAGGCAGGCAAGCGGGCTGCCGACTGGGCGCTTGAACAAAAGTGCTGTGGAAACTTCAATTACAATGCCCTCTCCATCTCATTGCTGGCTCATCAGTATCGCCTCAGCCAAGAGGCGCGTTATCTCGAAGGAGCACTGAAGAAGTTGCGGGTCGGGGTGGCTCCCGGGTTGGCACCCAATGGACGCTGGATGGATGCCCACAATGCACGCACGGTTTATCATCTCATTATTTTGCGGGCTCTGGGAGACTTGGCTTCGGTCATGCCAGAACATTCGGAGGTGGATGCGATTGCACGTCCTGCATTGAAGGCCCTGCTGGATGAGTTTGATGCCATGGGGATCACGGTTGAAGCTTTGCCTGAGTTAGAGATCTTGCACCGTCTGTATCCCGAGGATGAACGTTTAAAAGCAGCGTTGTCTCAAATGGCCAGTTCGCTGATCGAAAAATGTACTGAGGGTGGTCAGATTAAAATGGGAGCGCAACCTGATCAGCTCGCGGCGCTGGCAGGGGTCAGCAAGAATCGGTAAGCGGCATCGCAACGGGCTGAGCGGTGCTCAGGTTCATAGCGCTGAAAGCCCGCTCGCTCATACATGGCGACGGCTTCCTTGAGCACTGACGCGGTTTCCAAACGAATCTCCACGAAGCCTGAGTCACGGGCGTTTTTGATCGCATGATTCAGCAGCGCTCGGCCAATGCCGAGCCCGCGATGCTCCGGCAGTAGATACATCTTTCTCAGTTCCGTGATGCCCGTTCCCTGCGGCTGCAAGCCGACACAAGCAACGACTTCACCAGCATCGGTGACCACGACATCAAAACAGCCGCCCTTTGAGAAATAGTAGGCCTCCAAGTCGAAAAGGTCTGCATCTGTGGTGGCGAAGTCGGTTTGCAGATCATACTCCGCCAACACGCCGATCACGACAAGCTGCACGGCGGGGCAGTCAGCATTGGTGGCAGGGCGGAGTGTGTATCCTGGAGGCATGGGAGACATCGTGGGGCAGGGTTGGTTGGCTGCAAGTGGACTCGACAGGGGAGTGAAGTCATGGTGTCATAGAGCATGAGCCATTCCACTCCACCGCGTCTGTTGCCGATCTTCATCTTCAATGCGCTTTACATGCTGGCCGCCGTGGCCAGTTCGATGGTGCAGGGCAATAAAGAGTTCATCTTTTACATCATGGTCATGCTGGTGCTCATCGCGGTGATGGCCGCCGTTCATCGGGCGGTGATCTTGACGCAGCCTTTGCTTTGGGCGCTCTCGTTTTGGGGGCTGCTGCACATGGCCGGTGGGTTGGTGCCGGTGCCAGCAGGCTGGCCTTACAATGGCGATCATGCCGTTCTCTACAGCCTCTGGTTTATCCCTGAACGGCTAAAGTATGATCAAGTGGTTCACGCGTATGGTTTTGGCGTGACGACCTGGCTCTGCTGGCATGCGTTGAGCACCAGTCTGCTGCGTCGTTTCGCGATTCCGTTGAAGCCGACGTTTGGCATTCTGACGCTTTGTGCTGCGGCGGGCATTGGCTTCGGAGCATTGAACGAAGTCATCGAGTTCATCGCGGTTCTGACGATACCAAACACCAATGTGGGCGGGTATGAGAACACGGGTTGGGACTTGATTGCCAATCTAGTCGGGGCCACGACGGCGGCGCTGTTGCTGCGTTGGCGTTACGCTTGAAACATGAAAAGGGGCATGGCCCGTGAACCATGCCCCCTTTTGCATTCAAGAGACTCAGAGCGGATTACCGGTCTCTTTGAAGACAATGCTGAAGTCCAGACCGAAGCTGTCATTGCCATCGGTCAGGTTGGGTCCGACACCGATGTAGATCGTGTCTCCCGCTTCCAGGTAACCCACATTGCCATCAAAGCTAAGTTGGCTGGCCGGGGCATAGGTGCCTGTGAAGGTGTTGGTGAAAGTCACCCCGTTGTCGATGTCCTTGTAAACCACCAGTTGACCACCATTGCCGAGCGCGCTGCTTTGACTCACGAGGCTGCTGCTGATGCCATAATAACCGGCATATTTCACAGTGTAGCCCGCGATGGCAAAGCGATCCACGGTGGCGCCTTGATTGGCACCTTTGCCAGGATGTCCACCTGTGGAGGTGAGGCTGCCGTAGGAGCAGTAGCTGGTGGTGTCTGGGAAGGCGAGTCCATTGGACATGTACCTGCTCGTCGTCGGACTCCAGTTCATGCAAATGTAACCCGAGGGATCCGTGATCGCTGAGGCGGCATTCCATGAGTAACTCCAGCCTGGCAGGGGCGAGACCGGTTTAAAGTCATCGCGGTAATCGGCGATGACGCGTGTGCTGCCTCCTGCGACGGTGAAGGCGATGGAGACCTGCGAACCGCCTGTGGGTGTGGCTTTGACCGTGTGGGCACCTGGCGTGAGCACCGCTCCCTGGAGGGGATTGCTGAGTGTGCCAAACACGGCATACGGCGGCACGGGGCGGCTGTTGGTGGTGCCGGTGTCATACTGCATGACCACGGCTCCCTGGGCACTGTTGAGGTTGGCGCGGATTGTCAGATTGTTGGTGCCGAGTCGTGCGGGGTCCACAATCACGCCGCTGGTGAGTTGCATCAGGTCCTTGCCGGTATTCGCGTCCACCACGGTGAAGGTCTGCACCACGGGGGCACCGGTGAGGGCTGGCAGCATCCACTCATCAATCAGCTTGCCATTCGTGCCCAAGGCCACTGCCGTTGCAGGTTGATTGGTGGTGTCGATCAAGCCCGCCGGAATCTGGCCATGGATGCGCTTCGGTGGCTGCATGGGTTGGCGGCGATTGTCGTCTGCGGCATTGAAGGTGTTGTCCCAACTGATCGCATCGAGATCGAGTCCAGGCTGAGCGGCGCTGTGGTGGCAGGTGAGGCAAAATTGGTTCTGCACGGAGTGCGGGCGCGGTGCATTGTAAAACAGCGGGCCTTCAGGGAAGTGAATGCTTTGACGCAGAGATTGGGTGCCGCTCGGGATGTTGCCGCGATGCACGCCATTGTCGGCCTTGTAGTTGTAAAAGCAGGCGTAACGGGAGTAGCTGACTTCACCGCTGTTCTTCAGCAGCTTGGTGATTTCATCGTGAGCCCAGGTCGGGAAACGATCAGCAAACTTGGCCTTCCAATCACCGGTGTAGCCGGTGTTCCAACCAATCAACGTGCCCCCCGCGTGATTGCAGGCAGTTTCATAATCCACGGCATGGGCGATCATTTTGAAGTCATCGATCCAGCCAGTGAAACCTGTCACCGAAGAGCTGGCAGGTTTGCCCAAGGTTAACTTGCCGACCGTCGGTTGGAAAAGTGAGGTGTAGATGTCCTGCCAGCGGTGGTAGATCATGCCATTGAGATGGAAGTCCACCTCGGTGCCATTCTTGCGCACCTGGAAAGCTAGATGGGCCCAGCCAGTATCCGGCAGCAGATCGTCCATGGCGCTGACTGGCGCTGTGCTGTTCACGGGTGGCAGGGTGATCTTATTCACGACAGTTCCAGCGGCATTCGCATAGAAGATTTGGCGACGTCCATTCAGTCGGATCGAGGTCCCATCGGGGAAGGTAATGAGGTGACGTTCCACGCCATCATCGGCGGTGCGACAGTCCACATAGAGGCCGAGATACCATTCCTTGGTGTTCACGTTCTGCGGTTGTGAGAGCACATTGAACTCGAGACCGATGCTGCCATTCATCCAGAAGCCTTTGCCATGCACACCGCCCGTGGCGGCGGGTTCTAAACGGCCATTGCCAACCACCAGACCATGTTTCGGCACGACCCAGCGCGAGGACAAAGGCGTTGCGGCATTTTGCAGTTTCACAGGATTGGAAAAGGTGTTGGTGCTCGTGTTCCAGCCGCTGTGATGGGTGTAGTTGTTCTGCCCGCTGCCGCTGTTGTTGAAGGTCAGAAGCCCTGCCATGTTGGCGATGATGAAGGCATCCGGGTCGAGGTAATCGTCAAAGGCGAGCTCGTCGGTTTGTTTGCCATTGGTGATCGGCCAGGCCACATCGCGCAGGCTGATGGGCTTGAAGTGATTGCGATAGTTGAGCAGGTTTTCCAGGGAGTCGATGATGTTGCCGTTGTCGTTTTCACCCACCGGCATCTGCTTGGTGGCGCGGCCGAAACCCAGGCGCAAAAGACCGGTCTCGGTGCCGAGTGGACCCGTGCTGGGTTGGAAAAGACTGACCATGCGTGATTGTGGCCCCATCGTGGTATCCCCGGCACCCACGGCGTAATCCATGTCGTTGTTGAGGTTGTCGAACTGCACCAGTTTCCCGTGTGTCCAGAGTCCGATGATGGAGAGGCATTGATGTTTGCCGCCGTCCTCTGCATCGTAGATCGGAGTTTCCTCAGGCACGCCCGATTGCGGATAGCGGCTGTTATTCCAAGTCGAATTGGCCAGGTAGTGCAGGCGATCAAAACCTGCCTCGATGATGAGGTTCTTGGCGTGGCGATCCATCCAAGGATAAGAACCACCGATGTCCTCGCCATCAGGGATCAGATTGCCTTCCGTGTCGCGAAAGGGAGCCCGGGCGAAACCGAACTTGGTGTTGATGCGCGTGTCATAGGGCGCGTGGGTGATGGGGATCAAGTTCGTCCATTGGCTGGGATCAGCCGTTGCACCGGATGGGTAATACGAATACACGATGTCACAGCCTTGCGGTGTCTTGACCACACCCGTCACAGGATCCGTCCAGGGCATGGATGGACAGCCCACGCGCACCACGAGGAGCCTGCCATCTCCGACGACCATGGGCTCGAAGGCACCGGCTTGGAAACTGAACTCTGGCCCAGCCAGCGTGGTCCCCGTTTTGGTGATGGAGGTGATGGCGGCGGTGGTGGTTTTGGGATTGCTCACGATCACGCGGATCGGTGTCACAAAGAACTGTGAGCGAGACGTCACACCGGTGCCCGTGATGCTGGTGACGAAGACCTTGATGTCATACACATCTTGGCCATTGGCATTCACGGTGGGTGGCGCATCGTCCCAGAGGCAGGCATGGGCCACGCCTTTGACACCATCGGTGTATTGAAGGCGACTGGCCCCGGCGCTGGCATAACCATCCATCCATTTGAACGTCGTGCTGCTCATGGTGTGGGAGCCCGCTGGATTGAGTAGAAAGGGCTGCGTCATCTTCTCCGGCATCATGAGCGCAAACCGTGGAGTTCCGCCCTCCGTGCCGCCACCTTCGACAATGACGCCCAATCGCCCATCCGAGGTGACCCGCAGGCCAGGAATGTGAGGGCGGGTGAAGCTGCTGTTCAGGTAGGTGCTGCCGGAGTAGTTCTTGATCACCCCCGTCACCTCTCGCCAGATGGCGGGGGATTCAGGGATGGCTTGCTGACTCAGGGCGGGCACACAGGGCAGACAGGCTGCGGCTAAGAGGGGATGGATCCATTTCATGGTTGGCGCGGTTGGTTAGGCGCCATGAAGCCTAAAAAATCGCTGAGCCATCTGGCTTGGACGTTTCGCCTGGAGATTGGAATATTTCGCTCGCCCCTCTTAAGCGCGATGGCGCTGCCGATACGCCACGGGTGAGGCGGCATACTTGATTTTAAAACAGCGCAGCAGATGGCTCTGATCCGCAAAGCCGGTGAGATGAGCGATGGTGGCCACGGAGTCATCCGTGTCGCGCAGCAGTTTCGCCGCGCGCTCCACCCGCAGCTCCCGCACATACTGCGAGAATCCCCAGCCCGTGGTCTCTTTGAAGAACGCACGGAATCGACTCGTGCTCATGCCCGCAGCCTTGGCCACCGCAGGTTGTGAAAGGGACTCATGCGCGTGCAGGGAGACATGATCCAGCGCACGGCGCAGACGCTCCTCTTGCAGCGCACGGTCGGCAGCTTGGGGGGCCTCTTGATGATGCGTCGGGAAGGCTTCGCGCAGATGCAAAAGGGCTGTCATGAAATGCAGTCGGAGGCGCAACCAACGGTCTTCATCCTCAGGCATTTCAAACCACGTCTCCACCATGGCCAGCAGCGCTTCATGCACCGCTGGAGCCACGAGATCACAGCCTTTCATGAGGGGGAGGATGCCTGGACGCCGGCGATCCCAGGGCGCTAAAAGGGCCTGATTCACGGAGTCACCCGGCGCAGCGATCAAACGAGAGGGAAACAGCATCACCAGTGCGGTGTGGGCGGCTTCCATGCGCATCACCCCGTGGATCTTCAAAGGATCCACCAGCACCATGTCACCGGGCCCGAACAGGAAACGATCATTGCCACTGCAAAAGTCTCCACGCCCACTGAGCGCCACGAAGCACTCATAGTAGTCATGCCAGTGCATCCAGTTCTCTCCGACCATGCGCCGATACCCAGGATAACATTGAAGGCTGACAATCAGCGGCAAGGGCTCAGGGAAACTGCGCCCGAGATAACGCCGTGAATCAATCTTTCCCGCCAGATCAAAGACCTCGGCCTTTTGATGGCTGAGGTAAGTCAGGAGTTTCTGGCTGGCCGGGGAGAGATCCGTCATGGGGACTGAAGCATGGTATATTTCGCCCCTTTTTCAGTGTTCAGTA
>JAIXVB010000163.1 GCA_027483245.1 Verrucomicrobiaceae bacterium
GCGGGAAGTGCGCCTCTGTTTTTTTGGCTTCTTACATTATTCACAAATCTGCCAAGCTTCGGGTTTTCAGGATAGTTCGTTGATATTTCGCAGTGTCCGTAATTCGCAATGAATTCTTTAATGAGCGCAATGTTATCCTCCCAAGTGCCACGCTCCCTTGATGCCCAAGTGAACTTCAGATCATCAAGCAAATAGATTTCTTCTTCACTAAGCTCATCATTTTTTCGCCTTGCCCTTTGCTGTGAAACCCAAGACGCAAGCTGCAGGTCTTCTGGCCATTTGTTAGGCACATCTGAATCCTGATATTTTTCGAAGTAGGCTCGGAGTTTGTTGAGATTGTTACACCACTTGCGCTTTACAGGGCTGATCCACTCAAAGCCTATAGCTTCGAGCTGAACCTTCCTGTCGGGGAGAATCGAGCCATTATCGTTATCGGAACGCTGCCTTCTGGCCCATCCGTCTAGAGCCTTATTGATGGGCTCAACCTCGCTGGGGTAGCTATGACCATGAGCCTGAATAAACTCCTGCATTTCGACAAACTTCCGCTGCCACTCGTCGTCAGCTGGATTCCAGTCAATGCCAAGCTCTTCCAGGAGCTGCTCCTGTTCCAAGGTCATGTATGTTTCATCTGGTGGGGTTGATGAACGCATCTTCTTTCGATTGCCGCGCTGAGTCATAACCCAATGCGCCAGCAACTTATTTGGATGATAGCGTGAGATGTTTGGATTTCCGTCATTCTCGGCTGTAAACGCCTTAAGTTCCTCGAACCGACGCATCCACGTATCGTGTGACTTGTTTTGCTGATAATCCCAATCAAAGCCAAGAGCATTCAGCCGGTCTATTCTGCTTTTCGTGAGCAGCCCTTTTGAATAACGAGTGCGTTGGCTGCTAACCCAGGCCCCGAGTTCGGGATCTTCCTCCCATTGGACTTTAACGTTACAGTTTCCAAATCGCTCTTTGAAGGAGGCAAGTTTGCCATACCAAACATCCCAACCTGAGACCAGCCTCTCCAGACATTTGGTCGAAACGGCTTTTTGCAGGATTGGGAGATCGATCGGGTTGCCAGCGAACTCAATGCACTCAACGAGTCGCGTATCGTCGAAGCCCTTCGCTCGTCCTTGAGCCTCTCCGTAGTCTCTGATGATGCCTTCCAGAACATCATCCTCTTCTTGGAGTGACTCCAGCACTTCCCAAATATCCCCAAAATCAGCGCGATGTACGGCTTCTTCGATTGATTCGCAATGACCGCGATCCAAGAAAATCGGAACGAGAATATATCCGGTAGTTTTAGTGCCAGATGTTCTCATGGCCCTTCCCGCTGCTTGCACGATTTCAACCTCACTACGCTTAGGTGAAAGGAAAGCCACCATGTCCACAGCGGGGACATCTACCCCTTCAGTGAGGCATCTGGCATTGGACACAATTGCGAAATCGGCAGCAGCAAACTCTTTTAGATTCCTTTCACGTTTAGCAGTCGGCATGGAGCCGCTAACATGATAGCAATTGAAACGCGGCAAGTGTGTTTTGATCCCCTCTGGACCATCACAAACGAAGGACTCGGCCTCCCTGACAGTCTTGTGAAACGTGAAAACCTTACGTAAGCCATGTTTCTCCACAGCATTCTGCACGGCGATCTGATTCGCGACTTGTTTTGCAACCACCACGTCATCGCCAACCAGTGCTGTCCCATGGCGGATTTGGTGCTCACTGACCATCATCGAATCAATAATCGAGATGATCACTTTGTAACCACAGATGATTCCTTCTCGAACCGCTCGCCTGAAAGGTAGCTTAAAGACGTTAGGACCATACAGCGCCTCATTGTCCATCGAGCAGACCAAAGCTGATTCACCATTCTCTCGTTCATGAGGATTGTAGCGTCTGGGAGTGGCGGTCACAAAAAGCCTTTTGGCGATGGCTATATTGGCGTCATCTAAGGCGAACTGAAATTTTCTTCCTTGCCTGCCAGCAGTTTTATGAGCTTCATCAAATATACCGAGTTCAAACTGCTCACCAGCCTTCATTGCTTCACCGACAACGGCTGCTGACTGGTAGGTGCAGAATACCAATTTCACGCCACTAAAGGGTTTGTCCAAAAATACCCTCAATCCCTCCGGCTCAGTTGAAACCACAAAATCCAGGTCGTGTTGTTCGGTTGAAATGCTGTCGGCGTCCTTGGTCACCGAAGCATCCGAGCAGATGCAGTAATAGGCGAGCGATGGTATTGTGGTGTAGCGCAGCCATTCGTGGAGCGTCTGACGGAGCAATGCCAGGGATGGCAGCAGCACGAGAACAGTTTTGCTCCCCAGCTTCTCGGCGACCCACAGAGTCAGCAATGTCTTTCCAGTTCCACATGCCAATATGGCCGACAAACGATCATGCGTTTTGAACGCTGGCAGCAGAACTTCCAACGCCTCTGCCTGATGCGCCCTCGGCCTCCGCGGTTCTATCCTGACAACCGAGGTTTTGAGCCATGTCTCAATCACTTCAAAGTCTTTCCTCTCGAGTCTATCCAGGTCTGAACCGCGAATGCTGAAATAGTCTCTGCGCTGTTTCACCACATCTGCAATGCTGTCGCAATTTGTGAAGATAGCGCGCTGGTGTATGCCCGGGCCATCGGTTTGGCCAAAGAGATTGCTCACTCGATCGCTGCTCCAGCTCAGACTGGGCCTGTCCGCTCTAAACTTCACCTGATACGCACTCAACTCCCCAGAAGAAGAGACCCAAACACCGTCAACCCCATGATCTGACAACGATATTCCGTGCTTAATGAGCAGTTCCGCTGGTGCCGTATCAGCTGGCCAGATTTCATCGACCTCATGACGCCGTATCGTTTTCAAGTAAGCCACTGCGAAAACCTCGAAAGCCATTCCACGCGAGTGAGCGACCTCTATATTTGTGATGATGCGGTTTTCTAGTTCACTGAACGTCGAAAGCCCCGAGAAGAGCCCTTGTTGGAGGAATTCAGAAGTTTTGGGATGATGAGGCATTCCCTAACGTCACAAGCAATAATGAAGTGGCAAGAATTTCATTAATACCGATACCAAATAAACAAAAAACCAAAACACAATTGATGCCATAACTAAGCACACTCGACATCCCGGCGCAAAATTCATTGCCGACCACCAATCCGTCGCATGATGTCTCACCTATCGCAGCTCCGACAAGACCGTCGAAACCGCCGATGTAGATGCTGTCCAAGCTCGTATCCTCGGTATGCTAGAAAAGGCACTACCCGTGGTGGTGCGACGGTGATCAGGGGGGAGAATTCCATACTCATCTTTCACCAGTTATGATGCTGTATTGAATATCAATTTATTGCCTATTTTTGTGTGCAGGCTTCAGAGCTGAATACAAGCAGCTAAAGCACAAATGCCCCGATTTAAGTAGCCTCAAGGACGCCCACAAATGAACACTGCCTCGAAAGGCCAGGCCACTCTGAAACGTTAACACCTTCCCATGAAATCATTTCGCTCCATTCTCGCGCTTGTTGCACTCACTTCCACGGCCTTTGCAGGCTCGATCTATGATGTGCCGCTCAAGGACATCGAAGGCAAAGACACCAGCTTGAAAGCCTATGAAGGCAAAGTGCTGCTGGTCGTCAATGTGGCCTCCAAATGCGGCAA
>JAIXVB010000074.1 GCA_027483245.1 Verrucomicrobiaceae bacterium
GGAACTCAGCAGGGTGCGCAAGCCTCGGCGGAGATGAAGCACAAGGTGCAACAGAAGAAGCGGACATCTCTGAACAAGAAGATGCCGATGAAGAAGATTGTGAGCACGAGCCAGAGTTCATCGGTGACGCTTCCAGATGCGCCGCCGGACTTGCTGGATGTTCCGGACATGAGCACGATGGTGGGAGGAGGTTCCCTGGGCAGTGGAGGCTTTGGCAAAGCAGGAGCGGGTGGTGGATTCGGAACCGGGATGGGCATGGGCGGCATGGCTGGCTTTGTGAGCCTTCCGCCTTCGATGAAACAGCGCTGCTCAACGACGGAACGCTTGGAAAAGCTCCGTCAAAATGGTGGCAGTCCTGAGTGTGAACGTGCGGTTTCGGCTTCCCTGGAATGGTTGAAAACCCAACAAAACGCAGATGGTTCTTGGGGCCAAGGCGGAGGCAAATCGAACAAGGCAGCGATGACCGGATTGGCACTGCTTTGTTACTTGGGTCGCTGTGAGACGCCGGATTCCCCGTTCTATGGCGACAACGTGATGCGTGGCATCATGTATCTGGTCGAGCTCTCGAAGAAAAATGAGCATGGTATCATTTGTGAAGATCCGAAGCCGATTTCGGGGGCCTATGAGCATGGTATCGCCACGTATGCGTTGGGTGAGATGTACACTCTTGCTCGCCTGGGGAGCAAAGAACTTCCCGGAATGAAAGATGCCTTTGTGAAAGGAGTTGAACTGATCATCAAATGTCAGAATGGCGAAGGCGCAGGTCAAGGTTCCTGGGATTATTACACCAAGAACATCCAAGACGGTAAGTTTACCTCCACTCGTTCTGACCTCTCGGTCGCTGCTTGGCAATATCAGGCACTGAAAGCTGCTAAATTCACGGGGTTGAAAATCGCGGGTCTCCACGGTGCCATCGACAAGACAACCGAATACATCCTGCGCACACAAACCAAGGATGGTGGTTTCGGTGCGACTAGCCGTGATGCGCATTACAATCAATGGAGTCTCACCGGTGCGGGTGTGCTTGGGCTTCAAACGCTCTCGAAGGGCAAGACGACCTCGATCAAAAAAGGTATTCAGTTCCTGCGTGACTTTCTTGCGGCAGAGCCATTGGATTGGAACAAAAACTGCAATCTTTACTGCTGGTATTACTACACTCAGGCTTTCTTCCAGGCGGGTGGCGAGGACTGGAAGTTCTACAATGAGCAGTTCCTGCCGCAAATTTTGGCGGCCCAACAGCCTGATGGAAGTTTCAAAGCTGGACGTCCAAACTGGCCTTCGGGTGATGCCAGGGATCCGGTTTATCGCCAGACCCTCTGCACACTTCAGCTGGAGGTTTATTACCGCTATCTGAAGGTGGGTGACCGCGAGGAAGAAAACTTCTTTGATCGTCAGTAAGCTTGAGCACGAGCTGAAGATTGAGGAACGTGTTTCCTCACTGCAACCGTGATGCTAGGTTTCCGTGCATGGCGTCTCCGGTCTTTACGGTTTTTACACCGACCTACAATCGCGCTCACACGCTTCATCGATGTTATGAAAGTCTAAAGCAGCAGACTTTTCGAGACTTCGAGTGGTTGATCGTGGACGATGGCTCGACGGATGAAACGGCGGATTTGATCGCAGGATGGCAGGCTGAAAATCTCCTGCACATTCGTTATGAGCCGCGGCCTCATCGCGGCGCGCATCACGTTCACAATCACAGTCTGCGGGTGGCTCAGGGGCAGTTGTGGATCAAACTGGATTCGGATGATGGCTGTGTGCCCACGGCTTTAGATAGGCTGTGGCATCACTGGATGGGCATTCCTGAGGCTGAGCGAGAGGGCTTTTCTGGAGTCACGGGACTCTGTCGGGATCATGAAGGTGCGCTGGTTGGTTCTCGGTTTCCTCGGGATCCTCTGGACTGCACTTCCGCGGATTTGGAATACATTCACAAAGTGCGTGGTGAGAAGTGGGGCTGCTTGCGTGCGGATATTTTGCGTGGGTTGCCTTATCCTGAAGATGTTCCAGGGCATTTCATCCCGGAGTCTTTTTTGTGGGCGCAAGTGGCGCAGAAATACAAGACACGTCACATCAACGAAGAGCTGCGCATTTATTGGACGGATGCGCCTTCGCTGGTTCATGGGCGGCCTGATCCCTCGCGCAATGCGGCCGGGCATCGGCTCATGTTTCAAAAGGTGCTGGATCTTGAGGCGTCTTATGTCCTTCGTGCTCCGATAAGACTGTTGCGCGCGGCGGTGCAGTATGTGCGTTTTGGTCTCCTGAGTGGCGTGGGTTTCTGGAAGCAACTCCACGGATTGCAATCTTGGTTAGCGCGATTGCTGTGGGCGGTGGCGTTGCCCTTTGGGGTGTTGTTGTTTGTGCGTGATCGTGTTCGTGCCAGAGTCCGATGAAGTTGATCTCCCTTTTTTCACTGGTTCTTTTGTCGGCGTGTGCAGGGCCTCCGGCAAAGATTCACCAGTCACCACGACCGCAAATCAAGCGGGACGAAGCGATGTCGATCGCCGAAGCCTATCGTCGTCATCGCTGGCGTGCGACTCCGCAAAATGTGAAGCATGGGAATGATCTAGCGGGCATTCGTGTGGATACGCCAGATGCCGCTTATCAGCCCGCTGATGGCAAGCGCCCCGGGTGGTGGCGATTAAAAGGATGGAATGTCGGAGTGCCCTATCAATGGGGTGGTTTCGACACGTTGGCAGAGTTTGAGGCGAAGTTGAAGAGGGGGTATGCGGCTGGGGATGTTTATTCGGAGGCCAAACGCAAGGGCTTGGATCGCGCGGTGAGTGCGGAGGCGACGGGCATTGATTGCTCAGGTTTTATCTCGCGTTGCTGGCGGCTTGAGCGCTCCTATTCCACCCGTGAGCTGCCGGGACTGTGTGAGCCGCTGCTGAGCTACGATGATCTTCGACCTGGAGACATCCTCAACACACACAATGCGCATGTCCTGCTTTTTGCAGGTTGGGAAACACCCTCACGAACACGTATCCTTGTTTACGACACGGGCAGTCCGCCCAGTTGGCGGGTCCTTTGGCATCCCATGCGCACGGAATATCTGCGCAATCAAGGATATCGACCTTGGCGATATCGCGGCATTCGGGACTGAAGATAGGTCCCAAGATTGTGGTGCGATTGAACGTGAAAAGATTGCATCAAGAGGCACAGGTTTCCGTTCAAGGAATATCCACCCGTTTTACCCATCAAGTCATGAACCGCACCACTTTCCTATCCTTGGTTGGCCTTGCCAGCTTCAGCTTCACTTCCGCATTGCCAGCCGTGGAGGAGTCCAAGGTCTATGAACTGCGGATCTACACCACGAATGAAGGCAAACTTGATGCCCTGTTGGCTCGTTTCCGTGATCACACGTGCCGACTTTTTGAAAAGCATGGGATTGAAAACATCGGCTACTGGGTGCCCCTTGAACAAGCTGACGGGGCTGAGAACACCCTGATCTATGTCTTGGCACACAAAAGTCGTGAGGCTGCGAAGGCGAGCTTCAAAGCGTTTGGAGCAGATCCTGAGTGGCAGGCCGCGCGCAAGGCGAGTGAGGAAGGGGGCAAGATATTAGCCAAGGCTCCCGAGTCGATTTTTATGGCCGTGACGGACTTTTCGCCACCGGTGAAAATCACCACGAGTGAAAAAGAGCGTGTATTCGAGATGCGGACTTACAACACAGTACCTGGAAAGCTGGCTGCGCTTCATGCACGATTCCGGAATCACACCATGAGTCTGTTTAGCAAACATGGCATGTCGCACCTCTCCTATTGGACTCCGACGGATGTTGAGCAGGGGGCCGAGACAAAGCTGATTTACATCCTATCTCATGCCAGCAAAGAGGCTGGATTGGCGTCCTTCACCGCTTTTCGTGCCGACCCGGAATGGGTGAAAGCCAAGGCTGAATCCGAAAAAGATGGGTCGCTCACGCTGGCTCAGCCTGAGGGTGTCAAAAGCGTTTATATGAAAGCGACAAACTTTTCACCCATTCGTTAGTGTCACAAAATGGGTTGCTTGGAGTATGTCATAGAATGGCAAGAATCATGCTTGCATTATTGCGCGCCATCTCCTAGTAAAACATCAAATGGAACCCCTTCTAATCCCTCGCGTTTTTCGAGTTTGTTTCCTGTCTGTCACTCTCGCCCTGACGGCGGTGAGCTGTCGGGAGAAAGCTGATATTCAATACAAGACAGACCAGATTCGTCTTTCGCTGTCTGACCTGCAAATGCAGAAATCTCGGCTCGATGCTGAACTGGCAACTGTGCGCGATTTGGGGAAATACAACGCCACAAATCAGGTTCACGTCTCGGAACTCAAATCACAAATTGAGAGCTACAAGTCAGACATCGCTCGATTAAAAGCCCAGCGCGACAGCGCTAAGGCCAAGGTGGATGAGATGCAAAGTGAGCTCGACGCTTACAGAGCCAAATACGTCACTCGTTAATTTTAGTTATTTCTCAGAATTTATGGAAGGTAAAGTTGTTGTTTTTGTTGTTGTCCTACTGGCGATCGTTGGGCTCATCTATGGCGTGTATTACACCACGGACATTGATGAAGCGACGAAAGAGCTCGCTCTTGCCTCTCAGCAAGTCGGTGTGCTTGAGCAGCATATCCGCAGTCAGGCTGGTTACTTGGAACTCCGTAAGGAAGTCGCAGCGCAGCTTACGGCGGCGGGCATCATGAATCAGGAAAAGGAGGCTCTGACAACCGAAATCAAGAAACTCAGCTCAAGGGAAGAAGAAATCCAAAAAAACTTCACCGATGCGGTCATGAAGGCCCGCCAAGACGCTGCGGGATTGGTCTTCCCCGAAGTCATGCTGACGAACGGCACTCTCCTGCGCAATGCCAAGATCCAACGTGTGGAGGGTGATGTGACCACCATGCTCCATTCTGAAGGCGTTTCAAAAATCCAACCCGATTTGCTGCCGGCAGAGCTTCAAGATCGTTTCCGCTTTGGTGTCAATACCTCAAGCCCAGCACCTCTGGTGAGCGGCATGGCGACCGCATCTGGAAATCCGGAGTCTGCTCCAGAAGGAGGCACACCGGCTGAAAAAGAGCATCAAAAGAAACTCGCTGAAGCGAAGCTCGCGAAAGAGCGCCTGCAAAAGGAACTGCCGTATCTCACGGATCAGTTGAACAAGACGAAGACTGAAAGCTCCGCTGAATCATCGCCCTCACGCCGGTTTTACGCAAAGAATCGGCAGGACGCGATTGAGCAGCAGATCACGGCTCTGAAGCGTCGGATTGATGCGGCCGATCTCGAGGTGCAACGGCTGGAAGCACTCCAGCCGTAAACTTCATCGAATCTCAATCAGGGAGCATGGAAGGTCTTCACGACCTTCTTCACACGTGGTACATTGTCCTTGTCGCGCTCAAGCACGACGCTGCGTTCATGGTAGGCCTTGGCATCTCCTTGGGGTAGTGAATAGATCCAAAGAGCCTCGTTATCACGGCGCTCAAAAGGTTGCATTTGCATCACTTCATAGACCGTTCGGCCATCCATGCCTGGGCGTAGTCTCGCAAAATTGGCATCACTGTACTTCTGGGTGTAGCGTGTGTTGGATTGGAGGAAATACTGAGTCGCTTTCATTGCCTCCGCAGGTGTGTAACCGAAGCTGACAATGTAATAGACCAAAATCAGTGCGGGAATGGCGATGAGCAGCAGGGGAGTCAGGAGATACCAGTTCTTTTTCAGCATAGGGGTGGGAAATGAAGGAGGCCGAGGCTGAGACAGTTCTGGGCTGCTGACAAGAGCAAACCTTCACGCCCGCATTCGTTCGGGGGATTGCACAGCCTAGTTGACCTGGGCCGTGGCCCTGCCATGTCTCAGACGTGGCTGATTTCTACACCTTTGACCAACTTCGCACCTGGGCTGACCAACCTCTGGACCTCTCGCCTCCTGCTAGGCTGGCTGTGATTGGAGATCCCATTGGCCACTCCAAGTCACCGCAGATGCACAATCCTGCATTGCTGGCTCGGGCTATCCCCGCTCAGTATATCCGTGTGCAGGTGCCTTCAGGAAAGGTGCCCGAGGCTTTTGAATGCTTTGTGAAGAGCGGTTTTATGGGTGTGAACATCACTATCCCTCACAAGTTTGAGGCCCTGGCAGCGGTGGATGTCGTGGACCCGTTGGCCCGTCAGTTGGGCGCGGTGAACACTCTGGTGATTCGTGATGGAAAAAAGTATGGCTACAACACGGACGGTCCTGGTTTCTTGCGCAGTGTTCGAGATGCATTTGGAGTCGATGTTAAAGATCTGCGTTTGCTTATTTTAGGAGCAGGCGGAGGGGCTGGTGAGACCGTTTTCACTCAGTGCCTTCTCCATGGTTGTCAGGAGATCATTTATTCAAATCGTTCTCTGGACAAGGCTGTCGATCTTGAAAAAAAGATGGATCAGCTGAATGGAGAGATGACAATGAATCGAAAATTCGTAACTCGTCGATACTGGAACGATTACAAGTTGGCTGAGGCTGCGGCGAGTGTGGACTTAATTGTTAATGCGACCTCTGTGGGCATGAACGTTCATGACACTCCACTTTTGATGCATAACGTGATCCATTCTCGTCACTTGGTTTATGACATGGTCTATCGTGCCAGTGGCCGCACGGACCTCATTCAGGCCGCGCAGACGGTGGGGGCGAGTTTTGCTGATGGCATGAGCCTGCTTTTGCATCAGGGGGCTCTCTCATTTGAGCACTGGTTCGGCGAACCTGCGCCTTTGGAAGCGATGCGTACAGGTCTGCGTGCGGCTGTGTGAATACGGCCCCTGCCATCAGTCGGGCAGGCCGAGTCGGATGGCACCACGTGCGTTTTTGGGGTCCACTTCGACACCTTTTTGGGTGATGCGGAGCTTGCCTTGCAATCGCAATTCATCGGCGAGGTCGCGAACGATCTGCATCAGGGGGCGCCAGTCATCGGGGCTGAGTTGGCGTGCGACTTCTGACGGGCAGATCGTTTTGCCCTGACCGCGTTGGGTCGTTAAAGTCAGGATCGTTTCGCGAATCTGTTCGGGGCTCATTTTGGGCGTTTAAGCTCAAACATCTCACTCGTGTGGCAATACCAATGCGGTGACTGCATTCGACCAATGGGCTGATAGGTCCCTGGTTTCACCAGCCAAGTTTCTGGATCGAAGACGCCATCGCGCACATGCACGCGCAGCACTTCGCCAATGATGAGCCGATTGTCGCCGATCTCCAGGATGCTGTGGCAGCGACACTCCAGGCTGGCGGGGGCTTCCGCGATGCGTGGGGGCTTGACGACGGAGCTGGGAACGGCGGTCAAACCGGCATGCACCAGTTCATCAGCGCCAGGGGGCAGAGAGGCAGCGCAAAGATTCATCTGCTCGGCGATGGAGGCATCCACGAGATTCACGACAAATTCATGAGTGAGCCGGATGTTGCGCGCGGTGTCCTTGGGCACACCGGGGGAGCGATCTCCGGGGCACAGACCGACGATCGGTGGACTGTCTCCGAGCACATTAAAAAAGCTGAACGGGGCGGCATTCACGCGACCCTCCAGATCAAGGGTGGTCGTCAGTGCAATTGGGCGCGGCGTGACGAGGCCTGCCAGGATCATGTAGGCGTCCTCGCGCAGAGGACCGGTGAGGTCGAGTTCCATGAGGTGTCGTAAGAGACAATGGATACGTTTTCAAGATCAGCTCCGCCTTGCCTGATTGTCTCCTCTGGTCCTAGCTGTGGCATGGCTGAAGAGACCCCCTGCATTGAGACCCGTGAGGAAGTCATGTTTTTCGACACTGACATCGGTGGTGTCGTCCACAACATCGCCTACCTCCGCATGATCGAAACAGCTCGCACACGTTTAGCTGCACAGATGGGCATGAAACTGAGGGAGATGGCACAAACACAAATCTACCCCGTGGTGGTTCGCACAGAAATCGACTATCGGCGCTCGGCCACCCTGGGGGATGAATTGGTCATCACGGGGCGGTTGGATCGACTGGAACGCGTGCGTTTTTGGGTCGCTTTTGAGATTCGCCGTGCCGGAGAAGACACCGTTTTGATCAGTTGCCGTCAGTCACTCGCGCTTGTCCAGATGCCACAGGCCAAACCCTTGCGTCTGCCTGAGCTTTGGATGGAAAAGTATCGTCATCTGTTTTTGAAAGCCCGCTAGGCCATCTCATCTGCTGTTGGCTGGCGCATCCAAGCGCTGGGTGACAAACCTTTCTCAGCACGAAAAGCCTGACTGAAGTGGCTGAGGCTGCGGTAACCGACCTCCAGCGCGGCTTCGCTGGCGTTCATCTGGCCGGTCGAGAGAAGCTTGGCTGCGTGTTCGATGCGAAGACGGCGGAGTAAAAGGCTGATCGTGGTGCCTGCGGTCTCTGAAAAAGTGCGGGATAAATACTGTGGATTGCAGCCACAGATTTGGGCCAGTTCATCCAGAGAAGGTGGGTTTTCCAGATCCCGCAAAAGTGCCTCGCGGACTCGACTGACGCGTTCCAGGGCCAGTCGGCGAGTGCGGGTGCAGAAGAGTTCTTCACCTCGAGACTCCATGAGCACCTTGCGGAAAAAGAACTCGCTCATCCGACTGCCCTCCAAGAGCCGTCTGGCCTCGGCGCAAAGCGTGCTGGCCATCAACGACCGCGCCCAGGCACGATCCTCTGCCTCCAGCGGTCGTGTGATCATGGGATGCACAGGATGAGGTCCCAAAAGCAGGCTTTGGAAGTCGGAGGCCATCTCTTGTCGTAGAGTATCGAGACTGCCCTGCACCCATTCCGTGGCAAATCGCAGGACCAGTGCCTGATGCCGTTGGCCTCGCCGCAGGTGGCAAAGCGGCGGCCTCTCCACGTGAGTATTCAGCCAGATGATTTGATTGGGCATCAAATCCCGGCGCTTGCCAGGGGCCCATTCGAAACACACCTCGCCCTCGAGCAGCAGAAGCACCACGATTCCAGGTGAGAAAGCTGAAGTCCAATTGCTCGCTGCATGCGAGCCATCGCCCAGCCATTGGCTTTCAAAGAGAGGTGGCGACAGGGACACAATGACGTGGATGTTTGAGTTTTAAAATACGAATGCGTCTCAGTATCTATAATTAACAGCCTAGCAACCATTCATGAGACGAAATCCCATTAAAGGGTCATTTCATTTCCCCTGGAATTCTGTTCGGGCTGAAGTCGGGATGTCAGGCAGTCTTTGTTTGAGCAGCGGACAGGGCCGGACATAGCGGAGCTAAAGTTCGATGATTTATTTTTCACGTCTTCACCTTCTCTAAAGGTAGACGCGCGAAACTGAGGCGTGACTGGAAATCCAGTCGATGCCTCCATGAACACGTTGCCATTGAATTTGAAAACGGCTGGACTGCTGATCTTCGCGTTCGCAGGTGTGTCCTGTCGCGGCCTGCAGAAAGCGGGCGCTGAGCGTGCTGCGGTGGCCGTGCCCGATCAGTGGCAGCAGGCCCAGGCCACCATGAAGAGACCTGCGAGAGACCTAACCAAGTGGTGGAAAGAACTCGGTGACCCCGTCCTCAATGCGCTGATCGCAGAAGCATTGCAGAACAGTCCGGATGTCCGCAGCCTACTGACACGTGTGGAAGAATCCCGAGCGCTGCGCGGGGTGGAGCGCGCGCGTTTGTTTCCTGAACTGAGTGGCAGCACCAGTGGCAGTGGCAGCCGCCGAGACAACGATCTCAC
>JAIXVB010000458.1 GCA_027483245.1 Verrucomicrobiaceae bacterium
GCGGTCGTGGCGATCCTGCTCGGTTCGTGGATCGCCACTCAAAAGATGGCGCGCGATGTCTTCCCGCCTCTGGGCATTCCGACGATCTACGTGGCGCAGCCCTTTGGCGGCATGGATGCGGCGCAGATGGAAGGTTACCTGACTTACTATTACGAGTATCATTTCCTCTACATCGCTGGGATCGAGCACGTGGAGTCGAAGAACATCCAGGGGGCCTCGATCATGAAGCTGCAGTTCCACCCCGGCACGGACATGTCGGCGGCGCTGTCGGAAACGATCGCCTATGTGAACCGCAGTCGCAGCTTCATGCCGCCGGGCACGCCAGGGGCTTTTGTGACACGATTCGATGCGGGCAGTGTGCCGGTGGGCAATCTCGTTTTCGCCACCGAGAACCCTGCGCGCACCGTCGGCCAGATGCAGGACGCCGCGCTGAACATGGTGCGGCCGCTGTTTGCGACGCTGCCCGGCGTGAGTGCGCCGCCACCCTTTGGCGGCAGTGCGCGCACCATTTTGATCAACGTGAAACCCGATCGCCTGCGCGCCTATGGTTTGTCACCCGACGACGTGGTCA
The DNA here is from genome assembly GCA_027483245.1 of Verrucomicrobiaceae bacterium. Taxonomy (GTDB): domain Bacteria; phylum Verrucomicrobiota; class Verrucomicrobiia; order Verrucomicrobiales; family Verrucomicrobiaceae; genus Prosthecobacter. The sequence continues at coordinate 572 of JAIXVB010000458.1, forward strand.
AGGCCATGACGGAAGCGAACACGATGAGCCCCAGTGGCAATCTTGCGCTGCCCCACAGCTTCCCCATCGTGCCGACGAATGCCGTGGTGAAAAACATCCAGGACCTCGCGGCTGTGCCACTGAAGGTCACCGACCAAGGGGCGGTCTTTGTGCGCGACATTGGTGACATCAGCGATGGCAGCGACCTGCTGACCAGCATCGCCATCGTCAATGGCAAACGCACCGTTTACATGCCCGTCACCAAACGCAGCGATGCCTCAACGCTGAGTGTGGTCGAGTTGGTGAAGCAAAACATTCCCAAGTTCAAAGCGGCTTGCCCTGAGGACATCAACGTCACCTTTGAGTTTGATCAAAGTCCCTGGATCCTGCGTGCCATTGAGGACTTGGTCAAAGAAGGCATCCTCGGCGCTGCGCTGACGGGTCTGATGGTGCTCCTGTTCCTGCGCGACTTCCGCAGCGTGTGCATTGTCGTGTTGACCATCCCCATCGCCCTCGCGGCAGCCGTGCTCGCGCTGTGGATCACGGGCTACACGATCAATCTCATGACCCTAGGCGGTCTCGCACTTGCCGTCGGCATCCTCGTTGATGAAGCCACCGTCGAGATCGAGAACATTCATCGGAGGATGCAGCAAGGCGTCACCATTCCCCCTGATTCTCAAGCCTGAGCTCCACCCGATGCGGCGCATTCATCTCCAGCAAAAAAACCGTGGTTCGACCGACATCCGTCAGGCCGATGATACGCCCTGCTTCCATCTGGAAATGATCACTCCAGAGCTGCGTGCGCGGCTGAAACAAGCGCACGAGGTCATCGCTGTCGGGATCAATGCTGGCGAGGTTTGGCCCTTTGAGCCAATTGCAGTGTCGGCAGGAAAGAGCCAGGTTTTCCAGCGTGTCGAGTCCGCGATGCTGAATGGCGATCACATGCTCGATGTGGTAGGAGAAGTAACCTTCCCAAGATTGCCGCATTCGGCAGTACTCACATCGGTCTCCTGCTCGCTCTCTCACCGCCTTCTTCAATGGCAGGGGGATGCTCATCAGGCGGCTTGCAGCTTCTTGCGGGCCTTGGATTGTAGGATGCCGAGGAAGTTCGCAAACATGATGCAGCTCTGGTATTCCTGGCGTTCTTCGTTGGTTAACAGACCTTCATTGGCCTGTGCACCTAGATACTCGATCCGCTCTTCTTCCTGGGGTGAAGCTCGGAGCTCGACGAGAGCTTTGAGCGCCGCGTCGTTCATCGTGTCAGCCACACTGGCGAGCATGTTCTCTAAATGGGCGGTTTGCATGCCCCCATACAATCATTCCCGCGTTCAAGTCGCAACCTCGTTTTCCTGATGTCCCGACCCGATCCCAAAGCTAAAAATCGCCTGCGTCGCATCGTCCTGGATGCCTCCGAGGAAACCATCGGTCCACGCTCGCTTTCGATGCTGTGCATCCTCGCGGTGTTTGTGCCCAGCTTCTTCATGACGGGGGCGGCCAAGGCGCTCTTCCTGCCTTTGTCCCTCGCGGTCGGCTTTGCCATGATCGCGTCCTATCTGCTCTCCAGCACGCTGGTGCCGATCCTCAGCATCTGGTGGCATCGGGACCCTCGGAGTTCTCGGAATCCTTCTCCTGCTGTTTCTGAGGGTCAGCGCTCACGCTCCGCCGTTTCGTGGCTCTTCCTCCCCTCGCTCGCCACGCGTCACCTCCTCGTCCCGGTCTATCTCGCGGGCAGCCTCTTTGCCATCAGTCTCATCGTGCCTTTTCTCGGCACCGAAATCTTTCCGCAGATCGATGCGGGCCAGCTTCAGCTACGTCTGCGTGCGCCCACAGCCACCCGACTCGAAACCACTGAGCAGATCGCGCAGCGTGTGCTGACGATCATCGGTGAAGAAGCTCCCATCGCCACCAGCATGGGGCTGGTCGGTGTGCATGCGCCGAACTATCCGGTCAATCTCATCCACCAGTGGAACAGCGGCCCGGAGGAGGCGACGTTGCAAATTCAGCTCAAGGAGGGTTCACCTCCCATCGCGGCACTGCGCGAGAAACTCCGCGCTCGATTCGTGGCTGAGTTTCCCAACGTGCTCTTCTCCTTCGAGCCTGCGGACATCGTCTCGCGCGTCATGGCGCTCGGATCGCCCACGCCCATCGAAGTGGCGGTCAGCGGCAAAGACTTCGCCGTCAGCCGCGCTCATGCGGAAATGCTGCGCCTTAAACTCAACGAACTCAAAGACCTGCGTGATGTGCAGTTCAGTCAGACGCTCGATTATCCCAGCGTCGATGTGAACATCGACCGCGAACGCGCGGGTCTGCTGGGCGTGAAGATGAGCGATGCCACACGCAGTCTCGTCGCTGCCACAGCCAGCAGCCGTTTCACGGTGCCGAACTACTACGCGGACCCGAAAACCGGGCAAAGCATGAGCCTTCAGGTTCAAGTGCCGCAATCCCTGATGAAGGGCCTCGAAGACCTGCGCAACCTGCCCATCAGTGCTGCGGACGGTGCCGCGGTTCCTCTGCGCAACATTGCCAAAATCAGTGAAGGCAACGTCATCGGCCAATACGACCGCTACAACATGTCGCGCACCGTTTCGATCATTGCCAACCTGCATGATCAACCGCTCGGTAGCATCGCCAAGCAGGTCGAAAAAGTCATCGCGGACCACCCTGCGCCAGTGGGTGTCAATGTCGCCCTGCGCGGCCAAGTGCCACCGATGAAGGAACTGCAAAGCGGTCTGCAAACCGGCCTGCTGATCGCCATCGTCACCATCTTCCTGCTGCTCGTCGCCAACTTCCAAAGCCTGCGCCTCGCGCTCATCGTGCTCACCACCCTTCCAGCGGCTTTGCTCGGCGTTGTGCTCGCCTTGAAGCTCACCGGCACCACCGTGAACATCCAGAGTTTCATGGGAGCCATCATGGCTGTCGGTGTCGCCGTCGCCAATGCCATCCTGCTGGTCACCTTTGCTCATCGCGCCCAGCTCAGTGGCATGACGAAGCGCGACGCCGCTCTCGATTCTGCCACCACCCGACTGCGCCCTATTTTGATGACCAGCCTCGCCATGATCGCTGGCATGATCCCCATGGCCCTCGCGAAATCTCAGACATCTCCCTTAGCCATCGCGACCATCGGCGGGCTCGCCTTGGCGACCGTCGCCACGCTGTTGGTGCTGCCTGCGGTGTATGCGCTGCTGGCGAGCAAGACGGCGAAGGTCGCCTCACTCGAACCCACTGACGATTAACGCGCGAGCGTCCTGGAGTGCTCCAGACCTCTGGAGCTTTCCGTCGAAGCCCTCGATTCCCTCCCACGAAAAACTCACCCGAACGCCATCACTCGCTGCCTTCACCTCATGCCGTCCTCCATGTCCCTTGCCAAAGCGCCAGAGGCCTGGCGCACTCCAAAACGCTTCGCGCCTTTTGAAGGCCTGTTCTGAAATCCTTTTATCTTGTCGAAATGACCCGCTTCCTCCCTCTGATCTTCCTCGCTCTCACGCCACTCGCTTCTGCGCTGGAACTCCCCACGACGAAACCCACCACGGGCACCATCCATCGTTGGGTTTCACTCCCCGCGACACTCGCGCCCTGGCAGCAGGCGACGCTGCATGCCAAAGTCACGGGCTACATCGCCACGCTCGCTGTTGATAAAGGCGATGTCGTCAAAGCAGGCCAAGTACTCGCGACTCTTGAGGCCCCCGAACTCCAGGCTGACATCGCCCAATCAAAGGCCGAGGTCACCGCTGCGAGCATCGAAGTGAAGCGCCTTCACGAAGCTCGGGCGAAGTCGCCCGACCTCGTCCTGCCCCAAGCTGTCGATGATGCGGAGGCCAAACTCGCCATCGCCAAGGCAGGACTGGAACGCAGCGAGACGCAGATCCAGTTCGCGACCCTCAAAGCGCCCTTTGACGGCATCATCACCGCACGCC
>JAIXVB010000267.1 GCA_027483245.1 Verrucomicrobiaceae bacterium
AACTGCTCTACCGCTGAGCTACCCGCGCGGATGGGGCGATTTAGTTACTACTTTTGAACTCATTCGCAAGCTCGAATTTGATTCAAACTGACTTTTTCTATCAAGTCATGAAGATCATGGTGAGGCCGTGCGACCGCATACGCCGTCCAGCCACAGGCTTGAGCTCCGGCAATGTCACAACGCGCATCATCACCGACATGCAAGCAGGCTTCAGGCACTGCGTTCATGAGCCTTTCCGCTGTCCTGAACATGCGTGGATGCGGTTTCGATGCTCCCACTTCACTCGATAGGATGATGTGCTCAAAAAATCGATCCAACCCATGGCCCTTTAAGATGGTTCTGAGACGACGATCAAAATTCGAAAGCACACACAGTCGATAAGTGCGCGAGAGCACGTCCAGCGTGCGAATGACGTCTTCTTCAACCTTCCATGCTTCGGGCTGCTCAAAGTGCGCATAGAGTTCATTGAAGAGGGGCTCCAAGGTCGCTTCAGAAAGAGGTTCTTGCAGTGTGTTGGCAAACACCTGCGCGACCACTTCACGCCACCAGGAACGTTCATCATCCGGCGCGGATTGCCCTTCTGGCCAGAGGGGTGTTTGGAGCTGACTCCACGCATGACGGAAGGCTGACTTGAGATCCTCTTCGCGCACTCGAACGCCATGTTTCAGCGCAATGCGCTCATAGGTCGCGCCCACAGGTTCAGACAATTCGATCAGTGTGCCTGCGGCGTCAAAAGAGATGATGGAGAACGACATGAGCGCATAAAAAAAGCGGCTTCTCAGTGAGAAGCCGCTTTGAAAAAATGATCTTTGTTACTTCGAGTAAGTCACTTCCTTGGCGCTGGTTGCAGCAGGCACATATTGCACCACCTGGGGTCTTGGGCCTTTCCAGCTTGAGCCGGGCATGCCAGCGACAGGCCAGCGATCATTGGCGCTGCCGACCATGTAGGGCTTTGTGTCAACGAACACACGACCAAAGAGGCAACCGAAGATGCCACTGCTCATGCGATGCACAGAGTCTGTGTAAACGCCCACGCCAGTGCCGACGATCTTGCCCGAAGTGCAGAGCACACGCTCACCGGAATTCAGGACGATGTCAGAATAGGTTTCGATTTGTTCGTCGCCGAGATCGACCACGTCGTCAGAGATGTCATGCACCGTGTTGGTGTAGCGGCGGCCTTCATTGGAGACCATGCGGCTGCCACGACGTGTGGAGTTGATGCCCCATGAAGAATACTTGCGCGTCTCACGGCGAGCGGTGTTGCCCACGAAATTGCCTGAATCTTCAGTCACATCCAGCGCTGCTGTCGAAGTCTGGCTCACCACTGTGTGAAGACCATCGAGTCCTTCATTCAGCTTTTGTTCGCCTGCCACTGCAGCCTCAGCTGTTGGACGTCTGGAAACATGGGACGAAGAGCACGAGGCGAAGAAGGGTAGCACTGCGAGAAAAAGATATTTTTTCATAAAGGAGCTTCGAAATTGTCTGTTTGCGGCTGGGATGTCAAAACTAAAATCTCTGGCCCGTGAGTTTCTGGTTACACGTGAGTCTTTTTGCATCGTGAGCCGAACGAAAGGTCTCGAAAATGTCACGAGATCGAGGTGCGCAGAGCTGACTTACTTTTTCCACTCCGCCAGTACCTGAGGCAAGAGCTTATGCTCCTCCTTCTTGATGCGTGCGTGAAGTGAATCCGGAGTATCTCCGCTTTGGATCGGCACACGTGCTTGTGCGAGGATGCGTCCTGCGTCGATTTCAGCGGTCACGAGATGGACGGTGCAGCCAGTCTCACTTTCGCCGGCTTCGATGGCGAGTTGAGGCGCATTGGCACCTTTGAATTTTGGCAAAAGGGAGGGATGCACATTGACGATGCGATCTTGATAGATCGTCAGAGTCGGTTCTTTCAGAATGCGCATGAAGCCAATCAGAACCACCAGATCGACGCGGGCACGCTGGAGGTGCTCGGCAATTTCCTTTTGGGCGGCATCGCTGAAACGACGTGGATTCTCACCGCCATCGACATGCTGCGCAGAGATGCCGGCCTCGCGGGCAATTTGTAGAAAACGTGAGTCGGCTTGATCGGAGATGGCGACGCTGATCTCAGCTTTCAAAGCACCTGAAGAGATGGCATCTAGAATGGCTCTGAAGTTCGAGCCTTCACCAGAACCGAGAACACCGATTCGGAGTTGATCCCCTGCCCCTTCGCCAGTCATCCGCTGCAGGGTCTGGGTCGTGGAGCGTCCTGGCACGAGAGGAAGGATACGAACGGCAGCTCCAACGGACTCCAGCGCAGCACGCTCTTCAGGATTCAGGGAATCCACGGTGTAGTCACCGCCTTTGGCATAGATGTGAGGGCGAATCGTCTCGATCAGTGAGGTCGCTCGTTTGTCACCAAAGATGACCACGGCATCCACGGCGCGCAGGGCAGCCATCACCTCCGCGCGATCTTGTTCGTGATTGATGGGGCGGCTCGGGCCTTTGAGTTCACGCACGGAGGCATCTGAATTCAGGGCGACGACCATCGCATCTCCCAACTCACGGGCTTCATTGAGATACCGCACATGCCCGGCGTGCAGCAGGTCAAAGCAACCATTGGTGAAAACCAACTTCTTTCCCTGCGCATCCAGTTGATCCCGCAGGGTGCGCACTTCCTCGGGCGTCATGGCAGAGTAGTCAGACATGGGCAGCTCTATGCGATGGCGACACCTTCAGCACGCATCTGGCGGAACCATTCGACAAAGGCCGGCACGCCTTGGGCAATGGTGGTCTTGGGTTTGAAATGCAGCAATTGCGTGGCCTTGCTCACATCCGCTGAGGTCAGTGGCACATCGCCGGGCTGCTCGGGCAGTTGATGGATCTCGGCCTTTTTCCCCACCGCTTCCTCAATGGTCGCGATCAGGTCATTCAAGGTCACCGTCTGTGAACCTCCGAGATTGAAGATGTCACAGATTGGACCTGTGCGGTAGTTGAGCGCTCCGATGATCCCATCCACGATGTCCGCGATGAAGGTGTAATCACGCGCCGTGTGGCCGCTGCCGAACTTATCGATCGGTTTCCCATCCTCAATCAGACGCGTGAACTTTGAGATCGCCAAGTCAGGTCGCTGACGTGGGCCATAGACCGTGAAGAAGCGCAGGCAGACCGTTTTGATGCCATAAAGATGGCTGTAGTTGGAGCACATCTGCTCACCTGCCATCTTGGTCATGGCGTAGGGGCTGATGGTTTGCAGAATGGGGTCCTCTTCACTGAACGGCACCTTCTTATTCACCCCATAGACGGAGGAGCTGCTGGCGAACACAAAGTGCAGGCAATCGGTGCGACGTGCGGCCTCCAGCAAATTGAAGGTGCCTTTGATGTTCGTGTCGATGTAGAGTTCCGGCTGTTCAATCGAGGGGCGAACGCCCGCGCGAGCGGCCAGATGAATCACGGCATCAAAACGACCCTCCTCGAAAATCCGGTGGATGAAGGCCGCATCGGTCAGCTCACCTTCATGCACGGTGACACGGTCAGCAAAGGCACGCAGGTTCGCGCGCTTGATCGCTGGGTTGTAGTAGTCATTGAAGCTGTCCAGAATTGACACGTCGTGCTCGCCCGTTTGGAGCAGGCGTTCGACGGTGTGGGAGCCAATGAAACCGGCGCCGCCGGTGACGAGAATCTTCATGGTTGGAAAGGCAAAGAGTCTGTACCGTCTCGCACAGCAACCGGGTTTGCAACCCTGGAGACGTATTTGCGCTCAGGGAGCCTCGACTTCACTGTGATGGCGCACCCGATAACCGCGGTCCTTGAGCAGCTGAATGAGGCCCTTTTCTGCCGCGAAATGCCCCGTCCCCACCAGGATCATGGCCTTTTCCCCGCGCTTCAGCAGGCCATCCAGCCGATCGATCCAAGACAAGTTACGAGAGGTCAGGAAAAGATCCATCAGCTCAGGAAACTTCGCCGCTTCTCTGAAAAGCATGTCGTGCAGATCCTCCAGCCGACCGTGTTTCCAGGCCTCGATCATCTTATCGTATTCCTGGGGCAGCGTGCTGATCTCACCCAGTGTCTGCTCCAGCATGTCACTCTGTTGATCGGCCGTGAGCTGGGCAAAGAGCTGGAGCTGAAACTCCACGGTCTCCAGGCCGATTGCCGGTTTGCGATCCCGCCGCGCCCGCTCTTCGAAGTGCTGATCCACGCCCATGTCAGGTTTCGCCCCCAGCGTGGCATACTCAGTCGCGGTGATGATGAGTGAGACAAACCAAGGGCGAAAGCGGCTGAACTCAGAGGCACCCAAGCCACGCTTCTGCGACCAGTTCTTCACACTCTGCCACGTTTCAGGGCTCACGTGCGCTTCCAGTGAGGTATCCGCCGGATACAGCCCCAGCTCTTTCATGCGCGAAGCCATCGCCGGTCCTGAACCTGAGCCAGGGGGCAGCTCCAACACGATCTTATCCGACTGATTGTAGGCGGCCTCATAACCTGGGGAGAGAGGGTAATCCTGCGCTCTCAGGATGTGAATCGTGCCGCACAGAAAGAGCTGCCCAGGCTTCCCAGGGCGATCCACCACCCACACCGAGCCCGCCCCTTCCTTGGCATCCTTCGCCGCCATGGATTCCTCCGCTTGCACCTCTTCACGTCCACAACCCGGGAGCAGGCTGAGGGCACCGAGGAGGAAGAGGCAGCGGAGAAAGATCACGCCCGATGAAAACACGCGGCGACTCCGCAAGGCAACCGGTTTGTGATGCATCGACAGAGGCATTCTAAAGAGCCAACCCGCGCACAAAGTCACGCAACGCTTCGCCGATGTCTTCACGCTGGAGACCGAAGTGCAGGTTCGCTTTGATAAAGTCCAGCTTGTTGCCGATGTCATGCCGCTGCCCCTCATAGCGCAGGCCATGCAGCATCTCCTCCTTCATCAGTGAGGCCATGGCGTCCGTCAGTTGCAGTTCCCCGCCCTTCCCTTTCGGCGTCCTTTCCAGGTGATCAAAGATGCGCGGCGAGAGCACATACCGCGCACTCACGGCCAGTCGGCTCGGCG
>JAIXVB010000219.1 GCA_027483245.1 Verrucomicrobiaceae bacterium
CCCTTTCATGCGGAGTTGCTCAAAGGACGCAGCAACTACCTCTGCCCCACGCGGCTCAAAAACGCCTACTCGCACAGCGGGGACCTTTTCAGCAGCAGTGAGACGGCAGAGCTCCAGCTGATCGAGGACTTCTTTCGTGAAAATCCGACCGCCACGCTGAGTGAGATGGATTTTACGCCAGGGGCACGTGTGTGGTCTCTGGTTTGCAGTGAGCCGCATGCCTGCACGCCGCGCCGTTGTCCTCCTGGCAGTGGCTGTGTCTATCAGGATGTGCGCCGTCGCATGGCCGAGGCGGATGTGTTGGTGCTCAATCACACGCTCTTTTTCACCCTGCTGGCCTCGGCGGAGGAAACCCTCACCGAAGACGCGAACTTCATTTTTCCGCGTGATTTTGTGATCCTGGATGAGGCGCACACGATTGAAAACATCGCCGCCAAAGCCTTTGGCATTCATGTGAGTGAATCCAACGTGCGTTTTGAACTCGGGCGTCTTTACAATCCCAAGACGCGCAAAGGATTCTTCCAATCCCTCGGTGAGCAGGATGGGATCCGTGAGGTCTCGCAGAGCATCGGCATGGCGGAGAGCTTTTTTCGCGGAGCCGAGACGGCCTGCCGATTCACGGGAGCTTATGCAAAGGAATTCCGCGTGCGGGAACCGGGACTCGTGGAGGACACGCTTTCATTGCCGCTTCAGCGAGTGGCGCGCTACGCCCAGAAAGCAGGAGATGCGGCCAAGAGTGAGGGGCAGAAACTGGAGCTGCTGGACATTGCCAAACGTCTCACCGCTCTTCGCGCCAGCCTTGCTGCTTTCTTGGATCAAACAGAGGAAGGCCATGTCTATTGGGCGGAACGCAGCAGCGGAGACAATCGCATCCTGTCCTTCCACAGCGCCCCGATCGATGTCGCGCCGAAGCTGGAGAGCATCTTCTTCACGGGCACCAAGGCCTGCGTTTTCACCAGCGCGACGCTTGGGATTGGCGATGATGTGAAGCTCAACTACTTCCGCAAACGAGTGGGTGCCTACAAGGCCCAAGCGGCCACCATTGAGAGTCCGTTCGACTTTCAAAAGCAGATGAAGCTTTATTTGGTCAAGCGCATGCCGGAGCCAAGTCGGCCTGAATACCAGGATGCCATGCAGGAGCAGATCCAGCATTTCTTGGGCTTGTCCAAAGGGCGTGCGTTTGTGCTCTTCACCAGTTACAGCCAGATGACTGCCTTAGCGGATCGCGTCGAGGATTTTTGCCTTGATCATGGTTGGCGGCTGCTCGTTCAGGGACGCGGCATGCCACGTCATCAGATGCTGGCCGAGTTCAAAAAAGACACGCACAGCATCCTTTTCGGAACCGACAGCTTTTGGACCGGTGTTGATGTGCCTGGTGAAGCGCTGAGCAATGTCATCATCACCCGTCTGCCCTTTGCGGTGCCGGATCATCCGGTGACCGCCAGTCGTCTCGAACACCTGGAAGAGCAGGGCCTCAACAGCTTCAGCGAATACAGCGTGCCCGAGGCCATCTTAAAGTTGCGCCAAGGCGTCGGTCGCCTCATTCGCAGTCAGAAAGATCGCGGCATGGTGGTGATCCTGGACAATCGTATCCTCACCAAACCGTATGGACGCGCCTTCTTGGCGAGTCTGCCAGATTGCCCGACCGAGATCGTTGCCTGAAGCCTGAAACCGACGCTTCAGAGCGGTGGCGGAGCATAACCGTTCGGATCAAACAACAGCACCTGATGCTCGCGGCAAAGCTGCAAGCCGTAGTCGAGTTTCAGCTCATGGAGCCGACGTTTCAGCTCCCGAAAAGTGGCGAACGAGTCGGGATAAACGTAAATGGAAACATAGTTATTCCCGGCGGCATAACGGTGTAGAATTTCAAAGAGTCGCTCGCTCTTGCTGCTCAGGTTTAGGCCCTCGCTCATCGTCATTTGTGTGGTGAATCCACCGCTGGGCTGAGGCGTGCGTTTGATGTGAGGCGTGAAATTGCCCTGGCCATCGAGCAGCGGAAAAATTTCATCATAACGCAGGATGAGCGGCTTGACGCCTTTGGCTGTCTTTCTTTCGCGTGGAAAACGCACCGTTTCCGTGGGGACATCCTGCTCCAGCTGGAGGGTGATCTCACCCAGATGACTTTCGAGAGCTCCGCGCTTTTCATCAGCGATTTGGGCTTTGGCTTTGGCATCGGCCAACAGTTTACCCGCAGCTTGGTGTTCTTGGAGCAGGCCTGCGATGTCGTCCGCTTTATCGGTGGAGTTGTCCGTGGAGGCCCATTCATTTTTCGCTCGGCGCAGACGTTCAACCGTCTTGAGGAGACCTTCACGCTCTTCGATCAGCGTGCGTTTTCCCTCGGCTGCAACTTCCATCTCTGCGAGCAGTTTTCTAAGACCTTCCATTTCACCCCGTGCGGCCTGCAGCTTCACTTCTTGTAGAGCCTGAGTTTCGGTGTCCACCACAGGACTTCGGGGAGACGGGGTGCCTTTGCCGCTGAGCATCGCCAGAAGACAGGAGATGAGGATGATGCTACCAAACACGTTGCACAACGTGTCGAGTAGCATGTCGAGGCTATCTTGATTGCCGTGGTGGAGTTTGCGCATGGCAGTTAGCGGGGGGCAGCGGTGAACTCGATCTCGATCTTTTCCGGCACCAGATCATAGCCAATCTCATAGCCTGACTTCCTGGCTTGTGAGGTGAGGCCATCAAAAAAAGTGACGCCCGTGGGCTTGAAGTAAAAGACAAGATAGTGGGTGCTTGGCGAGTAAGGTTTCAGAGACTGCACGAAGTCGGGGATCGAAAATGCATCCTTCGGCGGCGTGCCTTGAAAGGTCTGGAGGCGAATGCGTGAAGCCTGGACAAGCACGATAATCGGCTCTTTGACACTCTGCGTGCGATCCGGGATGAGGCGGAGCACGTTGCGAAGGTCTTGCTTTTGGGCCAACGAGCTTTCCGCGTCTTTGATCTTTTGTTCCAGAGCGGGGAGCGATTCAAAGACAGCTCGTGCGCGTTTGGTTTCAGCTTCCGTGGCAGCCAGAAGATCATCCTTGGCCGTCATGATGGCTTGGCGCTGAATGCGCACTTCTCGGTCCAGTTCAGCTTTGGGATCAGGTCCTTTAGGTGTGCTGGTGTTGAGTTGGAGTTGGGCAACGGTTTTATCGAGCTGCTGAATTTGATGTTTGATCGCCGCTTCATTCTCCAGGGGGGACTGATCGACGGCAGAGAGTTTCTTTTTCAGCAAGTCCACCTCTTTCAGCACGCCTGCCAGTGGCTCGGCACCCTTCGACTCAGGCCCGCTTTGCGGTGTGGTGGGCACCAGATCCAGTGCCAAAAAAAGCATCAGAATGATCATCAGTCCGGTGGTGCCGGTGATGATGTCTTGGAAGGCGAAAAAACTAATTCCGCCCGAATGCTTGCCGAAGCGTGCTTTCATCTCAGCGAGTTAAGTTATGGGCGATTGAGACGAAGTTTGCCGGCGACTCTTTTATGGCAGATGTCATTGCAGGTATCGAGAAACTCAGACTCCTGCGTTTGCAGATAACTGACGACAAGTTGCAGGATCAGTGCGCAAGAAAGGGCAACAAGTGTGGTTTCGAATCCGGTGGCCAGACCTCCCGTGACGAGTTTTAACGAACCGCGCAGAGCCACCATGTCGCCACCTGAATCAAGGGTGGTGGCAAAAGCACCGATGGCTTGGCTAAGCCCGAGAACGGTGCCGATGAATCCCAGCACGGGAATGGCCCACATGAAACCTTGGGTCAGGGAATAACTGGAGGCAATTTGTGCTTCATCGTTCTCCGCTTGGATTTTGAGAATGGCTGCCACATCAGCCGTCTGGCCAATGTTGTGGAGATTTGCCAAAGCTAGGTCAATACGGTTCAGCAAAATGAAGTGATGGGGATTGTCACACAGCGCGCTCATGCGATCCCGCACATCTCGGGCGGTCGCGGGCGTCAGCTCGAAGTCCAGCTGTTGAGGCATGATGGGCAGTTCCAAAGCCCGTTGCTGCAAAACCATCTTGCGCCATTTGAAAAACAGAAGGGAGGCCGACCAGAAGAACAAAAACATGGTCGGATAAGGGCAGAGACCACGCTCCAGAAACATCGCTGCGAACCATCGAGCATCTGGGACCATCCGACCGACAATCATGATCAGAGCATAAAAAATCACTGTTAAAAACAAGCCGATCAAAAAGCTCAACATTTTGTTAGGCGTCGTGAAGCGCCCTGGTGTGAAACCCAGCCGCCTCTCCAGATCTGAGCGTGACCAGTTCAGCTGACTGGAGATGACAAAAGGAGAGTTGCCCATGAGCGTGTCACGTGCTGCGGGTGCGGCAGAAGGGTTTTCGGACATAAGAGACGTTGATTAAAAGAGTGAGAATCCAGCGGGCAGCGAGGAGCGGAAAAGAAGGAGCGTGGTGATGCCGATGATGACCAGTGCGTAAGTGATGATGAGACCCGCGATGGCCATGCCGCGACCCGTGATGCTCGGTTCACGCTGAATCTCGATGAGCGCCAAGTGACCGGTGGCGATGCTGATGATCCAGCTTACGAAGTTCACGCCGGGCACAAAGTTTCCCAGGCTGCAGATCAGGGAAGTAGCGGCGAGCCAAGACAAACGAGTGGTCTCAGGTTCGATAGGCGCGGAGGGATCGGGGCTTTCCAACAAGCTCTTCGGGGTGCCTCGACTGAAGGGCGGTGGATTGATTTCTGGAAAGGGACTTGGGCGAATGAGGCCCCCCTCTTTCCAATCTCGATGTTGCTTCTGAAGCTGAGATTTATTGGCTTCGGCCTTCTCGGCTTCGCGGCGGCGTTCGACTTCAGAAGCGATCTCCAACGCGTTCTGCTGTAGCATGGTGGATTCCTGCTGCTCCACAAAATCACGCAGGAGCATCCAAGCATTGTTGACGTGGATTTGATGCATGGAGTGGATGTCTCCACTCAGCAGGGCGGCACGCACTTCCTCATAGGTCCAGGGACCCAGTCTTTGGCCGCGCCATTGCAGGTAGTAGGTGTCCTGTGCCATGATCAGGGGGCTTCTTCGAGGAAGGGTGTCTCTGTCGGTGAGGCCAGCGGTGTGCCTTTCGTTTGACCGGAGACGGCCAGTTGATAGCGCTCCAAAAGAGGGGCTCGATCCAGAGGGATGATGAACACAGGGCTCAAGGGGAGCGCCCCTGTGGCTGTCAGGCGTGCGGCTTCTTCAGCCACCGGAGCACCAACTTGAGTGTTGGAGATTCGCAGGGGTTTGATGCCATCTTTGGAGAGTACCCAGAGCTCTTTCACGCTGCGGGCCAGTTGAGTCAGTTTCAGGTTGAGATCGACCTCGACATAACCACCAAACTTCAGCCCAGCGGCGTTGACTTCCCTCAGCAGATCACGCCTTGCACGAGCCTCCGCCAGATAGCTGCGCTGTTCTCTGGCGCTGAAAAATTTGGTCAGAGGTCCAGTGAGGCTAGAGCGCATTTTGGGTACCATCCAGTCTTCACTGCCCAAACGCACGTTGCCAATGAGCCGACGCAATTCGGTCAAGTCACTGCGCAGGCTGAAGCTCAGATGCAGACCCCAGTCATGAGGGCGCAGGCGGGTCAGGCCTTCCAAGGCTTGAAGCACATACGCACGTGCGATGGGGTGGGCGTTTTTGTCCCGAACGATGGATTCGATCATCTCCATGAGAGGCTTTTGAAAACGCATCCCTTCGGCATCGGTCATGCGATTGAGCTGAATCAATCCCATGAACTGGCTGGTGCCACTGACCTGGGATGAAGTCACGCCTTCGCCTTGATAGCCTCCGCTGTCGGTGGTGAGGCGTTTGTAATCGTAATCAGTAAAGACCACCGAGACATCCGACGGATTGGGATCAAAGCAGAGACCGCTCCAGCGTTTTAAAGTGCCCACATTGGCTTCTTTGAGCGGTCCGCGAGACCACACCGTGCGCTGCGTGCGCCCTTTGGAAAAATCAGTCACGTTGTGTTCCCAGATGCCGTTGAGAAAACGATCATCGCGCAGAGACAACAGCGTTTTCAGATCGGACTCGAGCGGTTGATCGGGGGACATGTGATAGCCCCCGGTGTCTGCCTGCACCGATTTCCATGCAGCCACATCGCCCCCTGTCATGAGCCCTGCGAGAAAGCTTTCTTCGGTCGGTAGGTTCGCAAGGGCCGTGTTGGCAACGGAGGCCTCAGCAAAACGAATGCTCTGCCATTCCATGAGCGATTTCTGATATTCAGCCAAGGTGTTGGCTTCAGCACTGAGAGCGCGTGTCTGCGCAAAACGATCCAGCTCTGACTGATACTGGGTGAGCTTTTGGCGCAGGGTCTTGATGCGTGCTTCTACATCTGCGGGCAGTTGCAGGGCATCGACTTCCGGTTTTAAAGCTGCCTCCAGACGCAGCAAGTCTTGCTCAATCTGTCGAACACTGGCCGCAGCGCTGTCGGAACGGCGTTCGAACGTCAGTTCCTTTTCTGTTTGGGCGACCAAGTCTTCCAGTGACTTGCGCACATCGGTCGTTCCTTGTTTGGAGACATCGGCCAAATGCAGGTCGATCTTGGTTCGCAACGCTGCTAGTTTCTGAGCTGGTCCGGTGGCGAGATCACTGGCGACTTGAGCGACGCCAGCCTTGGCATTCTCCAATTGTTTAAGCAGCAGCGCTGGATCACCCTTGTGGGTCAAGGCGGTTTCAAGTTCGGCAATTGCTTGTTCTGACTGCGCCACTTGTTCGCGAGATTGGCGGGTCCAGACATCAGTTTCTTCCACCTTCGCTTTTAGGAAAGGCCAGCGCATGAGCAGGGGATGTTGATCACGCAAAGCACGGATCAGTTCCTCTGCAGGGGCTGCGGTGGTGCGGGCCCGATAACCGGACAACTCTTGCGTGTAAGTCAGGGCCTGCCAGCCGTGAAAAGCAACCCCAGCCACAGCCAGTAAAGCCGCTGTCATGCTGGCTGTGCTGGTGATCAAACGTGTCCGCCGAGTGCGCTGAAGGGCTTCCAAGCGCCGCCGCAATTCCTGACCCACAGAGCGCAGCCGTGTGAGGGTTTCTTGAGCGACGGGCAGCTGAAAGGCCTCCAGTTCACGCCAACGACGGACAAAGGAATCGTCGTTTTGCAGTGCTTCTAAATAACTCAGCGGTGAACCCGTGAGCATGCGTGTTTCCAGCTCATTGACAAAGATCGTGAAGCTGCGCAGTGCTCGATCAAAGTCGCGCTGCTTCTCCGCGGTGGCACGTCGGCGCCGCACGAATTCGGTCAGGCTTTCGAGCTGCTCTTTCAACGTTCCTGGAGGCAGTTCAATATCATGCGTTTGGATCAAGGCGCGGGCCGAGTCGAGTAGGGTGGCTGCGGCACTCCAGTCGCCTGTGCTTTGATGCGTCGAGGCTGTCTCAAGTAGTCCTGGCAGTTTTTCTTCGGCCTGGCGACGGCGCAGAGCGCGGCGGATGGATTCGGCTTTTTGGTAGTCTTCGTTGCGTGGCAGTTTGTCGGCGGGAGCCAGAGCAGGCAGGGTCTCAGCCAGGGTGGCAATGTGTTCTTCGTTGTCTGTTTTTAGGGCTGTACGCAGCTGTTCGAGCGTGTCTTGGAACCGTTTGTTCTCCAGTCGCACCAGTTCTGATTTGGCGTTCGCATCGGCAGGATTCAGTTTCAGGATGGTTCGCAGAATGCGCAGTGCTGTGGCTTCATCGCGAGCGAGAACAGAAGCGCGAAAGTCTTTGTAAAGAGGGTGATTGGCAGTGATGCCTTGCGCGTAGAGTTGATCGAGCGCCAGGACCGTTTTTGAGTCCAGTCGAGGTGCCACGGGCAGGCCCTGAGCCACACAAAAGTCCTGCCAGGCTTTCTCATCGCCGAAACTCAACGCACCGACGAGGTCCAGCAGTGGCGGGTCGAGTTCGGCGCTTTGCAGGGCTTGGTAATCGCTGCCTTTCGCGAGCATCGCTGCGACGGCTTCTAAACGACGGCTCGCCTCTGCACACTGCGTGGCATAGTGGGAGGCGGCTGTCTCAGCTGCGGCAGTGAGCAGACGCGTTTGCAGGGTGGTCCGCAGGGTCTCGATGGTCTGGGTGAGATGTTTCACGGGGAAAGAGGAGGCGGGGTTTTGGGGGCCGAATCTGAGACGGCGTTGATTTCACAAAGACGGATGAAGGTGCCGTCTCGGCCAATGGCGAGGAGGGCATAACGTCCTGAGGGAAGACCCACTGAGACGCCTCCAGGAGAGGTGGTGACGATGAGATCCCGAAGCACCATTTCTTGGGCTGCGATTCGGCTCATTTTATCCGCGATACCATCGCTGAGACGACGGTTTGCTTCAGCCTTGAGAGATTCAGTGAGATTGGACTGGTCGTTCGTTTTGAGCTTTTCCTCATCGGCAACGAGGCCTCGTTTGAGCTCTAGAAGATCACGCTCCACATCACGACGACGATTCATCTGTGTGCTGTTCACCAGTCCTGGTTTGGCTTCGGTGACCACGCGTGCTTTGCCATCGCTGAACAGGAGTTGGAAACGCTGATCGGGATGTTTCAGGCTGTTCAGGCGATAGGTTGGCTGAATGTCGCCCAAGCTGATGCGCTTGAGCAAAGGAATGAGCGTGCCCGTTAACTCGGTGCTGTCAGCCTTCTGTTTCACGCGCACATCAGGCTCCGCCTCCAGCACCAAACTCTGGGGGGGTAAACTGCGCCGAGTCAGGCAGATCATCTCAAACAGCAGCTGCACTCCATCTCGGCTGCGCCCGAGAATACGCCACGATTTTTCAGCATCCGGCACCCGCAGAATTCGGCCGCGTTGGATCTCCAAACTCTCTGCTGAGGAAAAACCTGCGCGATAGACACCGGGAGCGCCGAGGGGTTTCCAGCGTTTGGCCTCGGCCTCGGATTGTCCCGCCAAACTCACGCTGAGTTGCATATCAGGGGCCATGGGCAACGCGGGCATGAGTGCGAGTGCATCGGAAATCGGCAGCGCGGGAGTGTCTGATACAATGAAGATGGGGTGCGTTGCTTTCAGGGACTCGGCGGATTCCGGCGGTAAGGTTTTGGGAGCAGGTGGCGCTGTGGGTTCGACCACCTGAGTTATCTCGGGCAATTTGGTTTCATCGTTGGTTAATCTTTCCTGAGCCAGATCTCGAAGCCAAGTCGGGCTGTTTGGCATCTTCAAGGTGATGTCGAGCGTTTGACGTTCTTTGACGGACAAGGGACTGTTTGGAAGATCGGCGACGAGTTGCCATTGTTTGAGCCAATCGGGTATCTGTTGGCCTGGTTGGATCACCTGGAGGAGTTGTTGCCATTGAGCTGCCTTGCCCAGTGGACGTTGACCGGATTGGAGATGTTCCAGCAGTCTTGAGGTTAACTCTGTGGTGGCATCTTCCGGCATCTTGGGCGCTGGGGAAAATGGCCGTGCGTGCGTGTTCCAAAGCCGCGAAAGCTGAGTGAGCTTTGATTCCATCTCACGGCTGATTTCTTCCGGTGGGAGTGTGGTCCAGGAGTCGGGCAAGGTGAGATGGGTTCGGGCAGTTGCCCAGGCTTCAAAGGCATTCAGCAATTCGGTGAAGTCATCATGGCAGGTCTCTGGTCGTGCGATGTCGAATGTTGCTTGAGGCTGGTGCAAGTGCGTGCGCATTTGTTGAAGGGACCGTTCATGCGCGGTGAACAGGGCGAGATCGTTGCGGCCTTTCAGCCAAGCAGCGGCGGCTGGGATTTTGAGGTGATGTTCACGCCAAAGGTCATCAATGCGATGAGCCAAATCGGTGGCTTGTCGGGCCGCTTGCTGTTTGGGCGCTTCTTGTTTCCACCACCACGCGATGCCACCCACGCTCATGCAGAGGATCGCGGTGATGCTCAACCACCAAGCCAGACCGATGCGCGCGGGGCGACTCACGGGAGTAGGCCGCCAACCGGTGATGGACTGCATCGTCGCGGGCTCACTCGAGAGAGGAGTTTCTGCAATCGTCACCACAGCACGGCTCGTGGCTGTGCGCTTGAGAGGTGCGGTGGAAAGCGCGCTCGGGATTGGTTCTGGTGTGGGGAGCGACTCTGGATGAGTAAGGTCAAACACCGGACGCGGACTGTTCTCCATCTGAGCACGCAACGACGAAGCGGCGGGCATGCCGACCCAGCGAAAATCGGACCCTTCATCGTTGGGCTCCAAACTTGTCGTTAGGGTCACTTGCCAGGCCTGATTGCCTGTGAGGATCAAGGATTCGCTGAACAACGCACGAGTGTCCACCTCGGGAGGATAGACCAGATAACAGCCTCGTGACACGGCGGCACTGAGCAGGCGTGCGTGCTCGCGTTTGCCAGTCACTCGTTCCCACACAGAGCTGCCAGAGCGCGGTCGAAAGCTGCTCAGCGAGATTTCTTGAGCTGGATCAAAGTAGCGCGGTGTCTCCTGCCAATGAGTCTGCCAGGCCATTTGCAAAAGCACCTCGGCTGGCGTGATTCCTGTGCCGAGGAGTGCCTGAACCTCGCGCGCTTCGGCGATCAGGTGATGCGCCAGATGATTGGTTCTGCCGGTGTAATCCGAGCCTGCATCACGAATGCAACTGAGCACATGATATTGGCTGGCTCCGACGGTGACGATCCGGTGACTGTGAATCACGCGTCGTGTGTCCAAACCCGGCAGTCGAGCGAATTGCGAAAACCTTTCCACCGCCGCGACCAACAGCCCACTCACCGCGCGGTGCCGAGCCACCGTGCCGAAGCCTGTGCGCCCGGCCTCAAGGAGTCGGGGAGCGCTGGTGTAGATGAGCTGCCAAGCCATGGGTTGAGGAGATCAAAGAGGGAAAACCTATCGCTGGGAATTTCAGCCAATGGGTGAGAGGAAGTCAGGCTTCATGCGGCTGAATCGATTCGGTGGGCACCATTTCGGGCGTGATCTGTGAGAGAACCCAAAGTGTGGGCACTTCCACGTTCTGGGGTTTGAGAAGTTTGGGGTCTGGACCGATGCGTCGGTTGCCATCACGATCGGTGAATTCGACCGGCGAGCTGCCCAGGGAGCTGAGGGCAAAGTAGGCGACATTGGAGGAGATGGCCTCGGCATTGGCCACGATGGAAGGGCAAATTCCCAACATCAGTTCGCGCAGCCGGCGGGAGTTCTTCTCCACATGATCTCGCAGCAGCAGGCCACGCTCCGTGGCTGGCAGCAGGGGTTGGCCCTCGAGCAGAGATTGCCAGGTGTCGCTCTTGCCCAAGATCACGGCGAGAGGGGTGGCGATTTTTTGACGCGAATGCAGACCGAGCACACTTTTGATGCGAACCTCTGTCTCCGCCAAGATCACGTCCTGCTGATCCAGACGATGCTGATTGACCTGCGGATCATCAATGCCGCCGAGCCGTTGCGTGAACTCGGTGTTGTGCAGAGGATCGAAGAGGAAAAAGATGCCCGAAGCCACGGCGATGTGCTGTGCGCCAGGGGAGTCGGCGCTGTTGCGCGTGGGCTCAAAGTGCTCTCCGGCATTGTCATAAAAGACCAAGGAAAAATCCATGTCTGGGCTCTTGTCATGCGAAAGCTTGAAGACAAATGGCTTGGGCAAACGGACCTTACGACCGAGTCGCGGCAGGGTTTCATAAAGGGCACCTTCCAGCTCAGTTTTGGCCAGAAAAGCTTCTTCGGGACTGCCTGCAGAGAAGAGCTGGGTCTTCATCTGCGTGAGGATTACATTCTCTGAAGGATCGGCATCGCGGAAGGTGATGCCAAAGTTCTGAAACAAGGCGGATTGCAGTGTCTTGACCAACACGCTGAGGTAATACGATTTTCCAGACGAAGGTGCCCCAACGATGGAGAAAATGTGATGAGCACTCTCTAAAAATCCAGGGGGCAGTTTGCGGCGGCAGTGCGGGCAGGCCAGATCGGGAGCGGGCACACCGAGGGCATCCAGGGCTTGGGCACGGTCATTGAAGCGCGTCGCGTGAAAGCGCTGCATGTGCTCTTCACCCAGCAGGGAGTCGCCTCGCAAGCTGGCATGGACAGCCACATTCATGACATCTCCACGGTCAAACTTGAACCAGCAAACCGGGCAGGTGAATTCACCGTACTCGATGTTGATGCCCTCCATGGACATGGGCTGCAGCAGGTCTTCTTCAGCCAGCGCTTCGGGGCCGCGGTCAGGGATCACAAAGAGCCCTGCAATATCGCGAATGAAAAATCCCACTTCAGAAAGACCTGCGGGGATGATCACGCCTTCATCGAGCTGCTCCACGGTCAGCTCTTGAATGCGATGCGCCACCTCCACGCTGCTCAGCGGTGGTGACCAGCGCCGCGCCTGGCTGTCAAAGAGATGCCAGGTCAGCTCGGGGGGCCATTCCAGCCAGGATGGCGAGTCGATCACGCCTTTGAAAGCCAGCACCTGACCCGCTGTCACCAGCGTGTGCTCTTCTTCACCCTTCACGGTGAAACGCGGACTGCCAGCGACCCCATCGATCAATCCATCTTCCACACTGGTATGCAGGCTGATTTCAAAGCCATCCGTGAGCAGGTGTACGGTGGCCAGGACGGGTGGCGCACCCGGTGAATCGAGGCGGAAGTCTGCGGCTGAACTGCTGCCAATGATGAAGGGCGTCTTCTCGACCACGGAGCGGGTGCCATCAGCGCAGTTCAGAATGCAGAGTCGTGTCATGAGAGGTTTACCGGTGGAAGACAACATGGGAAGCATTCGAGGATACGAGAGAGTCTCCACACGTGGCAAGACCTCACATGTTCAATCCATGCCGAAACGATGCACCTGGATTTACAATCCCTTAACAAGATCAAACGGCGGGGCATCCGCACTGCCCCAGAGTCTTCACTCGACGCCGCTGATTCATGCATGTAAACGAGCCCGCATGTCCTGGGATTACGATGAGGCGCAAGAGCGCAAAGACAAGGTGCAGCGCGAGATCGCGAAACGCCAAAAAAAGGGCGAAAGCTTTGAGGTGCTCTCCGCACCAACCGGTAGCAAGAAGCTCAGCACGACATTTTGGGGACAGGCGTGGTGTCGGAATCTGGAGTCCTACCAGCAGTATGAATCCAGGCTGCCTCGTGGGCGCAGTTACCTGCGTCAGGGCCAAGTTTACAACCTCGTCATCGAGCCAGGGAAACTCAGCGCGGTGGTCGCAGGATCGGAGCTCTATGACACGCACATTCACATTCAGGCCTTGCCCAAAGAGCGCTGGCAGGAAATAGTCGCCGAGGGGTCTGGTCAGGTTGATTCGGTGCTCGATTTGCTCGCGGGAAAATTGGGCGATGGTTTGATGCAATTGCTCACCAGCCCAACTCGCGGCCTTTTTCCTGCGCCTCGAGAGATTCGGTTTGATTGTTCCTGCCCGGATTACGC
>JAIXVB010000612.1 GCA_027483245.1 Verrucomicrobiaceae bacterium
GCGCGGTCGTAGTCGTGGCGCATGACTCGCAGGTTCGCCGCCGCGTATTCGTCGCGCGGTGTCTCCGCTTCGGCTTTGTCGAGCAGCTTGCTCATGGACTTGCCGGTGGCCAGTTCGTGAGCTTTGCCACTGAGCCAGGACATCTGGCGGGCTCTGAACTCCAGCGCCTTGGCAGGCATGTACGTTTCTTGATCCCAGGAGAGGGTGGCCTCCGTGGATGTGAGGAGGGCGATCTCGCGTGCGGTGGCGCAGAGTTGGTCAAAGGCGGAGGCAGGCATGGTGATGAGTCCTCATGGGATACGAGACTGTGCGAGATGAGGCCAGCTTTTTCCATGAACTGACGTCACAATGACCGTAATAGTGACTATATCGGGGAAACTTCCGTGCCAAGGCTTGACTTCCGGCGCGTCAGTTGCTTCAAAAGACTTTCGAATTTATTACCATGCCCGCCTTTCTCAGAGCGCACGACAAAGGAGTGGAGTACTCCCTGGAAGACTTCAATCTCTTCGGCCGCAGTCCCGACGCTACCGTCCGGCTCACCGATGCTGGCGTCTCACGTCAGCACGCCACCATCCGCCGAGATGGCAATCTCTTTTGGCTGTCCGATCTGGGCAGTGCCAATGGCAGCTTCGTCAATGACGTGGCGGTGACCACTGCACGCGCTCTCCGCCACGGTGATCGCATCCAGCTCGGGACCTGCATTTTTGTTTTCGAAACGGATGAGGGCGACAATGCGCGCGAAAATGGCGGCGGCACGCAGATGCTGCACACCATCGCCCTGCCCATGCGTTCGGTGAAGGCCACGTTGCTGGTCGGTGACCTGCGCAATTTCACCACCATCTCCTCCAAACTCAGCGCCGAAGAAGTCGCGGCGATGCTGCGCGAATGGTATGCCGACTGTGAGCGCATCCTGAAACCACGTGGGGCGATCATCGACAAATTCATCGGCGACGGTGTCTTTGCTTACTGGGCCGGTGACAGCCTGGAAGCACGCGTGCAGGCCACGGAAGCGGCGCGTCTGCTCAGCAGCCCTGAAGCCAGCGAATCCCCTGTGCGCAAAATGATGCGCGATGAGATGAACATGGAAGTCCATTGCCACATCGGCCTCAACGTCGGCGATGTCGCCCTCGGGGCCATGGGTCGTGGTGTCAACACCGCCGTGGGTGAAGCCGTGAACGTGACCTTCCGCATCGAGAGTCTGACCCGCAAGTTGCAGGTCCCTGTGCTCGCAGGTTCGGCGTTCTTGGACGGCTGGGCCGAAGGCCTGAAGGACTACAAGAATGTCGGCATTCATCCGGTCAAAGGTCAGCCAGAGCCCGTCGAGGTCTATGCCCTCGTGGAAAGCAACCCGGTGCTGGCGTAAAACCGCATTCTTTGGTCAACGGGTGGCCGTTTGAGCGTAACTCACACGTGCTCACTCCCACTCTCGATCAACGGCTCGCTCTGCGTCAGCAGCCGACTCAACCTGTGGTCATGCATCAGCGCTGGGAGCAATTGCTCTTCCTGCACTGGGCCTGGGACGCGCAGGAGATTCAAAGGCGCCTGCCGCCCGGCCTTTATGTGGATACCTTTGAGGGGCAGGCCTGGATCGCGATTGTGCCCTTTTTCATGCGCGGCATTCGCCCACGTTTCTGCCCGCCGGTGCCGGGCATCAGTGACTTTTTGGAGCTGAATCTGCGCACCTATGTCCACGATGATCAGGGTCGCCCCGGCGTGTGGTTTGACTCGCTGGATTGCAATCAATCCTTCGCCGTCTGGACCGCGCGCACGCTGTTTCATCTGCCGTATCAGCATGCCACCATGAGCGCCCATCAGGAGACCTCCGGTCGCATCCATTACCGATCTCAGAGGCGAGGCGATGCGCAGGTCTCGGAGTTCCTTTACCACCTGGAGCCAGAAACCCGCCTCGCAGAGCCGGGCAGCCTGGATTTCTTTTTGGCCGAGCGTTACCTGCTGTTTTCCCAAACTCCCGGAGGCCTGAGACGTGGCCAAGTGCATCATGTCCCCTACCCGCTGGCGAAGGTGAAACTGGAACAGTGGGACAGTCGCCTCTTTGCCCTCAATGGCCACGCCGCACCGCAGCGTCCCCCGGACCACATCATCGGGTCCCCCGGCGTTCAGGTGCAGGTTTATCCGCTTCAGGCCTGACTCTGCGGATCCTGTGCAAGAAATGGACGCCGCGTCGGTTTCCCTTTTACCATGTCAGACCGCCGCACTTTCCTGAAAAACGCCGCCCTCCTCGGCGGCTCACTCGCCCTCAGCACGCCAGCCCTCGCGGCCAAGGCCAAGCCAAATAAACTCTGCTTCTTCACCAAACATCTCCAGGGCCTGTCCTATGATGAAATCGCCGGCCTCGGCGCTGAGATGGGCGTCGAGGGTGTTGAATCCCCGATCCGCCCCAAGGGCCACATCGAACCGGAGGCCATTGAGACCGAACTACCGAAGTATGTCGAGGCGCTGAAAAAACAAGGCTTGGAGCTCACCATCCTGACCTCAGGCATCAATGAAGTCAGCGCTGAGCAGCACACGGAAAAAGTCCTGCGCACCGCCGCGGCTCTCGGTGTGAAGCGCTACCGGATGAATTACTTCAAATACGACCTCAGCAAACCCATCTGGGAGCAGCTTCAGGAAATCCGGCCGAAAGTGAAGGACCTGGTGCAACTCAGTCAGGAACTGGGCATTCAGCCGCTGTTTCAAAACCACTCCGGCAAGGACTACTTCGGCGCGCCGGTCTGGGACATTTATTCGATCATGCGTGACTACGCGCCTGAGCAGTTCGCCTTCGTGTTCGACATCTACCACGCCACGGTCGAGGGCGGCTCCTCCTGGCCGCTGAATGCTGCGCTGACGGCAGATCACTGGGGCGCTGTGTATTTCAAGGACTTCCAATGGCAGGGTCGCAAGGCCGAAGGCTGCCCACTCGGGCAGGGGCAGGTCAGCCCCGACTTTGCCAAACTGCTGCTGAAACGCGGCTACGCAGGCCCGATCTCGTTGCATGTCGAGTATCTGAAAGGCGATGCCAAAGATCCTGCCTTCCTCAAAGTCTGCCGCGAGGCCCATGTCCGCGATCTCAAGGTGCTGAAGGAATGGATGGGCTGGGCGTAAACGCTGCCC
>JAIXVB010000054.1 GCA_027483245.1 Verrucomicrobiaceae bacterium
GGCAGGCCTTTAACGGGTAAAATGCAGTCCAGTGCAACCTGGATTGTGGAAGCCTTCCACGCGGGGGAAAGCGATAAGGGCTAAGGGAAAAGAGAAAAGGGAAAAGGGTCCAGAGGCTGAGAGGTCTTGAGTGCGGGCATCGTCTTCATCCTCCTCCTCGAACTCGTCCTCGGTTCAGTAGCCCGGAGAGCTTTGAGGCCTCAAGCAATCAGCTGCATCCCATTCGCCCTCTCCGTCCCATCAGTCCTATTTTCTCAGGAACCCCGATGAAGGCTTCCCCGGCGACCATTGTCAGTTTTAACACATGGAGAAAAAAGTTTCTGGCGACCATTGTCAGTTTTGACACCAGGGGAAAAAAGTTCCTGGCGACCATTGTCAGTTTCGACACCTGGGGAAAAAAGTTCTTGGCGACCATTGTCAGTTTCGACACATGGAGAAAAAAGTTCCTGGCGACCATTGTCAGTTTTGACACCAGGGGAAAAAAGTTCCTGGCGACCATTGTCAGTTTCGACACCTGGAGAAAAAAGTTCCTGGCGACCATTGTCAGTTTCGACACCTGGAGAAAAAAGTTCTCGGCGAGCCTTCCAAGTTTCGACACCCCGAGAAAAGAACTCCCGGCGGCCATTGTCAGTTTTAACACCAGCCGAAACGAATTTTAGCCAGCTCCCCTCTGAGAAATCTGCGCCCTCTGCGGATGATTCACTCCCCGCCTCTGATGAGCTGGGGGCAGAGTCTGCTGGCAAATCCACCCCTCCGAAATCGCCCACTACGCCGACATGACCGGCTGCATCGGACGTGCGAACTGCTCTGGGGACGGGGCGGTTTTGACGGCTTTCGCCATGGACTTGCTCAGGCCGTCCAGGGAGTAGGGCTTGAGCATGATGTCCACGGGTGGATTGCGGCCTTCACCGAGGATGACAAATTCATCGGGATCGATGACGAACCCACTGCACACCACGACGGGCACGTCATTGCCGGCGGCGCGCAGTTGTTTGAAGGTGTCGCGTCCGCTAAGCTTTGGCATGTAGATGTCCAGCAGCATCGCATCGATCTGCTCGCCACTGCGGAGGATGATGTCCAGGGCCTGCTGTCCATCGCCTGCTTCCAGGACTCGATACCCCAGGAAGGTGAGCATGTTGACGGCAATCGAGCGGACAGGGGCTTCGTCATCGACGACGAGCACATTGCCACGATGCCCGGCAGGCACGGAGAGTTGCGGAGACAGGCCAAAGCTGGGGTCTTCCTCGACGTTTTCAGGATCACCCGTGCGAGGCAGGAAAATGCGGAATTCGGTGCCTTGATTTTCCACGCTGTCGAATTCGATCCAGCCCCCGTGCTCGCGCACGATGTCTTGAGCCATGCTCAGACCCAGGCCAGTGCCTTTGGTGCCGTGTTTGGTGGTGAAGAAGGGTTCAAAGATGCGGCTGCGCATGTCTTCAGGCACGCCGTGACCGTTGTCGCGGACGACAATGAGCGCGAACTCACCTGGACCGGTGTCTTTGGAGCGTTGAGTGACGTTTTCGATGCCGATTTCAATGACGCCATTCTCTTCTGGCAGAGCATCGCGGGCATTGAGACAGAGGTTTAAAACCACCTGCTCGAGTTGGGTGGCATCGGCCAAGGCAAAGGAGGTGTCCATGCCGGCGCGGACGCGGATCTCGATGCGGGGGTCCACGCTGTGTTTGAGCAGGGTCTGCACCTCAGCCAGCATCTTCTTCAGGTTGGTCACCTTGCGCAGGCTCTGGCCACTGCTCCGGCGGCTGTATCCCAGGAGGCTCTTCACCAAATCGGCGGCGCGCTGCGTGGCTTGGTTCGCGCACTGGAGCTTTTCACGGACTTCGCTCTGATTGTTCGCCGGTTGCAGTTCAGCCAGGGTGAGATTACCACGAATGGCGGTGAGCATGTTGTTGAAATCATGAGCGATGCCGCCCGCCATCTGCCCCAGGGTGCCCATTTTCTGAGACTCGCGCAGTTGCCGTTGCAGGCCGCGCATTTGACTGCAATCACGCACCATCCAGAGACGGCCGATGACTTCACCACTGTCGGTTTTCATCGGTGCCGTGCGCAGGCTGTAGGTCCGGGCATCGGCGCCCGTGAGCTCCGCTTCGACCTGATCTTGAAACTCAAGATTTTGCAGGCTCTGCGTCAGCCAGTGCGTCATTTTTTCTTTGTCGGCAAAACGGCCCGCCATGGCATGCATGAGGGAGTGGGCATCGCGCCCGCCGATTTCTTCCAGAGGTTTGCCGAGGAACTCATCCAGCTTCGCATTGGAGGCGATGATGGTGCCCTGGCTATCCACCACGGCGACGCCTTCATCACTGGCGGCAAAGATGCCCTGGAGAGCGGTGAAGGCTTCTCTCAGCAGGCGTTCAGCATTCATCAGGCGCTGGGCGGTCTGGCAGGCGTGCGTTTCAGCCGCATTCAGAGCTTGGCGATGTTTGGCAAACAGCATGTTGATGTCGCAGCGAAGCTTCCAGAAATCGGCCGGCAGCCATTGGGAAATTTCTTTGGTCGGCGGCACCCCACGCATGACGGAAGCGGTCGCATTCATCACGGCAGCCACCGGTTTCAGAGCGAAACCACTGAGCAGATAACCCGCGAGGCAAACCCCACCGCCGAGCAACACGCCTTCCGAGCTGAAAAACCAATCCAGGGAGTGTCCCATCAAACGAGCGGCACCGATGGCAGGCAGAAAGCCGAACAACATCAGCGGGAATAGGAAGCGGAGGCGCAGTGAGTTCATGATTCAGAGGAGGCGAGGATCGTCGGAGCAGTGGAGAAAACGGCAGAGGCATCCGTGCCTGCAGGGCGCACGGGCAGGCGGAAAAAGTCATGGCTGGCCAAAGTCGCCGTCATTCGGCTCATCATCTGTTCCAGGGCTTGATTGAGCTTGGCTTCGATCACGGCATCCAGACGGGTCTCCACCCATTCCTGCATCCAGGTGTGCACCTCTTGTTTGGAAATCGGCGGAGGCTGTGGGGCGGCGATGACAGGCGGCTGGGAAACTTGGACTTCGAGTCCATCCAATCGATCCTTCAGCGCGCTGACTCCCATGGCCGCGCCAAAGAGGTCATTTCGCAGTTGCTCGATCTCTTGCTGACACTCGACACGCAGCTCAGCAATTTCGCGACTCGTCAAATTTCCCGCCATCGTCAGGTGATTGATCGAAGGCGCGGTGATGGATTCCTGCGCATGACTCGGTGCGGGGGCGGGCGTCATCTGCGTCGCCAAGGCTAAACTCGCCGCAATTGCAGGTCCCGGCGTGATGTAGCCAGGAAGCCGACGCTGCGCGGGCGGGGTGGGGAAAGCTTCGGTCTGATTCACCACCATGGCGGCGAGCCCGGTGGTGATGGGTCGTTCGAGAGGCATCGAGTTCTTTGGAGTAGAGAAGCTCTCCTCAGGTTCTCTCTTATCCTCAATCGGCAAGCTCGAGAAATGCTCTTCAACCATCGGCTCGACCGTTTCAGCAACCATACTCGACTCCACCACCGGAGCAGCGGGCCCGGTGCGGCGTTGAGCAAGGAAAGAGAAGGGGAGGGGCATGTTGAATTTGTAACTGTTGTGTAAAATTATATAAATTATCAAAACAAATCCAGTGAAAACTAAACTTTTTTTGATAATCCCAGTCTTTTAGATGAGCCGCATCCTGCACGAAGCC
>JAIXVB010000322.1 GCA_027483245.1 Verrucomicrobiaceae bacterium
GAGCCGAGAGTCGGATTTGAACCGACGACCTGATGATTACAAATCAACTGCTCTACCACTGAGCTATCCCGGCGTTCGCCTGTTGGCGGGCACGGAGATTAAGCAGTTCTGAATGTTCGGCAACTGGATTTCTTGCTTTCCTGGTCTTGGTTCTGCGCGTGACTTTTTGCTGCCTCTGTTCTATCTGGCCGCCTCCCATTCTATGTCATCTCTCCCTGCCCGTTCTTTGGATCGCCTGCGCCATCATTATGAGGTGGAGCGTGAGTTGGCTCGAAGGCTCCGTCAGTCCACGGCAGCCGAGCGGACGACGTTGTTTGCGACGCTCTACAATGAGCTGTTTGAGCGGGTTCAGGATCATCCGCGACTGACGCGCCGGGTGACGCCCGAAGACAGTCGGCGCAAGGTGGCGGGGCAGATGCGTTTGCTGGAACCCTTGCTGACACCGGAGACTGTGCTGTTGGAATTTGCGCCGGGAGATGGTCGCTTGGCAGCGGCAGCGGCGGCGAAGGCGAAAAAGGTCATCGGGGTGGACATCTCGGACCAGCGGGAGGCCTCGGATGTGTCGCCGGCGAACTTTGAGCTGGTGATCTATGATGGCTACAAACTGAGCGTGCCTTCGAAGTCGGTGGATGTGTGTTTCAGCTATCAATTTCTGGAGCATCTGCACCCGGACGACATCGATCCGCATTTCCAGACGGCCCATCGTGTGCTGCGTTCTGGCGGGGTGTATGCGTTTGACACGCCGCATCGTTACAGTGGCCCGCATGACATCTCGCGTTACTTCACGGATGAGCTGCATTGCTTTCACTTTCAGGAGTGGACGCACCGGGAGATGCGTCGGGTTTTGAAACGCAATGGTTTCTCCACGGCGTGGATTTTCCGCTTTGGCAAACCGCAGCGCAGTGCGTGGATGAATCTGCTGGTGGATGCGGTGGAACTGGTCCTGAGCCCGTTGCCCCACAAGCTGCGTCGGCGTTTGTGCGCGCGGCTTTTTCCTTCCGTCGGCATGGTGGCAGTCGCGGATTAAACCATGAGCGCATCTCCTTCGATTCGTGTTCTCCATGTTCTGGATTCTCTGGCTCCAGGGGGCTTGGAAAATGGTGTGGTCAATGTGGCGCAGCGTCTGCATGGGCAGGGTTTTGATATCCATGCGGCCTGTCTGCGTTTTCGCGGTGATTTTGCCGAGCGGATGCCGGAACCGGATCACGTGGTGGTGCTGGGAAAGACGACGGGTTTCTCGCTGAAGGCAGTGCGTGCGCTGCGTCGGCACATGATTCAAACAGGGGCGGAGGTGCTGCATTCTCACAATCTGGGCACGCTGATCTATGCCATTTGTGCGACGATGGGCGGACTGACGCACCCGATCGTTCACGGTGAGCATGGGCAGGTGCAGAAGCAGGATTTGACACCGAAACGCCTAGCTCAGCGTCGCTGGCTGTTCCGCTTGTGTCATCGTGTGCATGTGGTCTCCAGCAGCGTGAAGGAAAACCTCTACGAGCTGGGACTGGACCCGCAGCGGAAGATCGTGGCGACGCCGAATGGGGTGGACAGTGAGCGCTTTTCTCCGCCCTCGGATCCTGCGGCAGCGAAGGTGGCGCTCGGGTTTCCGGCAGATGCGTTGGTGATCGGCATTGTCGGGCGTTTGGTCGCGCTCAAGCGGCACGAACTGTTGTTCCAAGCGTTCGCTGATCTGGCCCCGCGTTTTCCAAAGCTGCGCCTGCTGGTGGTGGGGGATGGTGGGGCGGAGCGTGAACAACTGATCGCGGCGATGCAGGCGCATCCTCAGGCAGATCGTTTGCTCTGGGCAGGGCATCAAAACGATCTGCCGCGTTTTTATCAGGCGATGGATCTGCTGGCGGCACCTTCAGAGATTGAGGGGCTGTCGAATGCGGTTCTGGAGGGCATGGCCTGTGGGGTGCCGGTGCTGGCGCATTCTGCCTGTGGCAATGCGGAGGTGATCACCCACGATCAGGATGGTTATCTGGCAGACATCGTGGATGCACCGACGCTGACAAAGATCCTGGAGCGGTTGATCACAGACCAGGCTTCTTTGACTCGTTGTGGAACGGCGGCGCGCCAAACGGTGCTGAAACACTGGTCCATGGAGGCCATGGCGGAGTGCTACAGACGTCTGTATCGAGAGGCGGCGGTACGCTCGAAATGAGGCGACTTTTGCCCTGTCTTACTTCTTCAACAGGGTCTCGTAGAGTGCCTTGGTGCGCTCGGCGATGCTGGTCCAGCTGAAGCGATCGACGGCGCGCTGACGACCTGCGAGGGCCATGCGGCGGCAGAGTTCGGGGTCGGCCATGAGCTGATTGATACCCTGGGCGAGGTCGCTGGCAAAGCGGGCGGGATCGGTAGCTTCGAAGGGGCTTTCGGTCTGCTGGTCGAGGGGCACGAGGATGCCGGTTTCTCCGGGGACGACGACTTCTTTGATGCCGCCGACGGCACTGGCGACGACGGCGGTTTCACAGGCCATGGCCTCGAGATTGATGATGCCGAAGGGCTCATAAATCGACGGGCAGCAGAAGACGCTGGCGTGTGAATACATGGCGATTTTTTCCTGCACGGGCAGCATGGATTGGATCCAGATGATGCCCTCGCGGTGGGCCTGCGCGGCAGCGACAGCGGCCTCCATCTCGGCCAAGATTTCTGGGGTGTCTGGCGCACCGGCACAGAGCACGATTTGGAAGCCTGGATTCATCTGCTGGATGGCGCGGACGAGGTGGATGATGCCTTTTTGACGGGTGATGCGACCGACAAAGAGGACATACGGGATGTCTGGGTTGACCCCGTGTTTGATCAGGACTTCAGGGGCCTCAATGCGGTGGTATTCGACGGGGTCGATGCCGTTGTGAATGACGTGGATCTTGTGCGGGTCCACGTGGAAGAGACGAAGGATGTCGTATTTGGTCTCTTCGGAGACCGCGATGACGGCATCGGCCATTTCGATGGCGGTTTTTTCGAGCCAAAGGGTGAAGTCATAACCGCCGCCGAGTTGTTCGCGTTTCCAGGGGCGCAGGGGCTCCAGGGAATGCACGGTGAGCACCATGGGGATGCCGTAATTGAGCTTGGCCAGGATGCCGCCAAAATGGGCATACCAGGTGTGCAGGTGGACGACTTGGGCATCAATGCCCCGGGTGTTGAAGTCGAGATTCCGCTGAAGCGCGCCGAAGACGGATTTCAGATTGGCCGGGCTGGTCCAGCTGCTGGCGTCGAGTCCGCTGCCATGCACGCTGAGATTGGGTTCGGAGCTTTCCTGGTCGCCAAAGCAGCGCACTTCCACTTCCATGAGCTTGGCGAGCTCACGCGTGAGGTATTCGACATGGACGCCTGCGCCGCCGTAGATGTAGGGCGGGTATTCGTTGGAGAGAAAAAGGGACTTCATGACGGGGAGGTCGCCTTTTAGCCCAGTTCTGGAAGGCCACGCAACAAGAAGCGTGGCCTGTAGCCGGTTTACTTGAAGTGCTTGTTCGCCGACTTCAGGTGGGCGGCATACTCTTCGGTGCGCATTTCCACACGCTCGCGGATGCTGCGCTCGCCGATGCCGTCGTGCTTGGTGGCGACGAGGGCTTTGAGCAGGTCGATCATGGCGCGGACGTCGCTCATCATGACGTATTCCGGCGTGATTTTTTTGTTCGCGTCGAGATTGTGGTAGTTCCCGAGTGGCACGGAAATGCCGGCGCTGCGATGGCCTGCGGCCTGCATGGCAGTCGCTTCACAGGCCCCTGCATCGAGCAGGCAGCGCTGGACGCGGATGCCCTGTTCTTTGGCCGTGGTCATCAGAACGGCGGTTCCTTCGCTGTCAAAGATGGAGAGTCGATCGCCGACACGGACGACAGGGCCACCGCCCATGGTCGCGCCATTCACTGGGCGACTGGTCTCGATGGAAAGGAAGACATCTTCTTTCCCAAAGGGCCATTTTTGAGCAATGTGCCACGCACCGAGGAAACCGACTTCTTCTGCGCGGGTGAACACGGCATGAAAAGTGGTGCTGAAGTCCAAGGAAGCGAGTTCCCAGAAAGTGGCGACGATGATTGCACAGCCGACGAGGTCATCACAGGCCGTGGCTTCGATTTTGTCTGCCGTGATGTTGGTCGGGAAAACCCAGGTCGCGATGTCACCCACCGCTTTGCCGCGCAGGCCGCGTTTGACACCCGCTTCGACTTCTGGCTTTGGCACGCCACCGAGAAATTCCCAGGCGTCCTTGTCTTTGCTGCCGGGAGTGCGCACAAATGCGGGGTGATCCATGTGCGCCCCGAGCACCCACGTGGGCTTGCTCTTCGACTTGCCGTTCTTGTAGGTGGCCAAAAGATTGCCGTATTTGTCGCGCTTCACTTTGACATGAGGGCAACCTTTCAGAAGTGCCTCGATCTCGGCACGGACATGATATTCGTGAAAGGGAGCGGTTGGCTGTTTCAGAATTCGCTTGAGAATGGTCGTCAGGTTGGGCACTGCCATGGGGTCACGGTAACGACCTTTTCCCAACCCACAAACGCCAAGGTGAAGAAGCTCCGATATTTCTGCGAGTCCGCTCTAGTCAGCGCGGCGGCCTGGGTGCTGCCGCGATTGCCCCGTGCCCTAATCCTGGCGCTGGCCCGGGGGATGGGCTCGGTGGCTTGTTTTTTTGACCGTCGAGGCCAGGCCACCGCCCTGGAGAATCTGCGCTGCGCTTTCCCGGGAAAATACACGACGGCTGAGATGCGCCGCATCACCCGCGGCTCCTATCAAAACTTCGCGCGCACTTTTCTCGATCTGTTTTGGTCCCCCGCACTGACTCAGGATAACTGGCAGCAGCATGTGACCATTCACCTTTGCGATGAGCATGCGGAGGCTCAGGCGCGGGAAACTGGCGGGGTGTGGGTGACGCCGCATTTTGGCAACTTCGAGTTCGTCAGCCTCATCTGGGGGTTCCGGGGCGTGCCCTTCACGGTGGTGGCGCAGGATTTTAAAAACCCCGATCTCACGGCCCTGTTCAAGCGCTTGAGAGAGCACTCAGGTCACCAGGTGATCTCTCAGGAGAATGCCATGCTGAAGCTGATGAAGGCCCTGAAGCGCAAAGGCCACGCGGGATTGCTCACGGATCTGAACATCAAACCGGGACGGGCCGCCACGGCGATCACCTGCTTTGGCTTGAAGACCTGTGTGCCCACCCTGCACGTGGAGTTGGCCGTGCGCCTGGGGCTCTCCATCATGACAGGCGTGTGTCTCCCCATGCCGGATGGGCGCTACGAGGTGTGGATTTTTGAAGCCATCCGCCCGACACCCCAGGACAGCATCCAGGGACTCACCCAGCGTGTGTGGGATCACTTTGAAAAAGCCATCACGGAGCACCCCGAGTGCTGGCTCTGGATGTATAAGCACTGGCGCTACCAGCCCAGCCTGACCCGCGATGAAGCTTACCCGGCTTACAGCAACCCCTCCCGCCCGTTTCACGAGATGGTGCAGACACCCCGGGCCTGAGATTCCGGTTTGCGCGCTTCGTCTTTCTCGCTACGCACAGTTCTACCGATGACCCAACTCTTTGAAATCCTCGGTCAGCACGACCATGAGAGCGACTGCCAAAAGCTGCTCTACGCCCCGCTGA
Organism: Verrucomicrobiaceae bacterium; assembly: GCA_027483245.1. Classification (GTDB taxonomy): domain Bacteria; phylum Verrucomicrobiota; class Verrucomicrobiia; order Verrucomicrobiales; family Verrucomicrobiaceae; genus Prosthecobacter. The sequence goes on from JAIXVB010000322.1 coordinate 5,588, forward strand.
CTCAAAAGCTGACTTACCGTGAAACGACCCTCTACAAGGTGGACTTTGAGGGCGATGCCGCCGCTTTGGAGGCCTTTGTCCGCCAAGTCCTGCTGGATCCGATCAGCCAAACGCTGAAAGATGGCAGCTCGAACACCTTTGAAAAGGCTGCCTTCGTTCTGGAATATGGCATGAAGGGGGGAGCCCTGGATCTGGAAAAAGAAACCATCCTTGGCTATTACCGCACCCTGGAGAATCCGAGTTTTCAGATTTCCCGACTGACCCTGCGCAAGCGCATCTACGTCTTCGGCAAAGACGCCCCTGAGGCACCCTTTGTCCGCGACATCTGCAACCCCGCCATCCACACCTGGGAAGTCCGCCGGGCGGCTTAATTTCTCCCTTTGTTCATTTTCGCGTTCCCCCATTCATGTCACAAGCCGTCTATCGCATCATCCCCATCCGCGACCTTTTCGCGGATCAGCTCCACGATCTGTCGAAGCAGATGAAGCTCAGCCTCTCCAAAGTGGACATGCTGGCTGTGCAGCAGATCTATTTTGAAGAAGGGCGCGACCCCACCGATGTCGAGTTGGAAGTCATCGCTCAGACCTGGAGCGAGCACTGCAAACACCGCATCTTCAACGCCAAGATCTACCACACGGTGAATGGTGAACAGGAAGTGGTGGACAGCCTTTTCAAGACCTACATCCGCAGTGTCACGGAGAAGATCATGGAGCAGAAGCCTGACTTCGTGCTCAGCGCCTTTGTGGACAACGCGGGTTTTGTGAAGCTGGACGATGACAAGGCCGTCTGTCTGAAGGTGGAAACACACAATCATCCGAGTGCCATCGAACCCTACGCGGGTGCCAACACGGGCCTCGGGGGAGTGATTCGTGACATTCTCGGCGCCGGGAAGGGGGCCAAACCGGTCGCTTCTCTCGATGTTTTCTGCTTTGGCCCCCCTGACACGAAGCAAGAAGACCTGAAGGCCAAAGACGTGATCCACCCCCTCGGTGTCATGCGCGGCGTGGTGCGTGGTGTGCGGGATTACGGCAATCGCATGGGCATCCCCACGGTCAATGGTGCGATTCAGTTCGATGACACCTTCATTTACAATCCACTGGTGTTTTGCGGCACCGCTGGCGTGATCCCGATCAAGGACATCGCCAAGGAAGTGAAACCCGGACACCTGCTCATCGCAGCGGGTGGTCGCACGGGGAAAGACGGTCTCAAAGGCGCGACATTCTCGTCGGCTGAGCTGACCACCGATTCCCATGAAGAGGACCAAACCGCAGTCCAGATCGGCAATCCGATTGAGGAGAAAAAGGTCGCTGACTTTGTGCTCGCGGCACGTGAAGCCGGGCTGATCGAATTCATCACCGACTGTGGTGCAGGTGGTTTCTCCAGTGCGGCGGGTGAGATGCTCAGCGAAGTGGGCGGTGAAGTTTGGCTGGAAAATTGTCCCTTGAAGGAGCCCGGCCTGGAGAGCTGGCAGGTCTTCATTTCGGAGTCCCAAGAGCGCATGGTCATGGCCATCGAAGAGCACAATCTTCCTGCGCTGCAAAAGATCGCCGACACTTATCA
>JAIXVB010000001.1 GCA_027483245.1 Verrucomicrobiaceae bacterium
CACTGTGGCATTGAAGATGGATGGCAAGAAGGCTTCGACAGTCTTGCCGCCCTGCTCTCACGCTCCTCATTTTTCACGTCAAACACACAATCCCAATGAAATACGCACCCCTCGTCGCTAGCATCCTGCTAGGTCTTCTCTTCATCATGTCATCTGCCGTAGTTCTCTTCGGCATGGCTCCCACGCCAGAGATTCCCAAAGGCACTCCCATTGCGGCTTTCATGGAGGCTTTTGGCCCCACGGGTTACATGACCTTCGTGAAGGTGCTCGAGATGATCGGTGGTCTTCTTCTCTTGGTTTCGCGCACGCGGAATCTCGGGTTGCTCATCCTCGGGCCGATCATCGTGAACATCTTCGCTTTTCATCAATTCGTTGCCAAAGACGGCATCTTTGATCCCATGCTTCTGGTCATTGGCCTGCTGGCTGCCTACCTACTCTGGGCAGGTCGCAAAGCCTGGGGTGCGCTTTTTTCCTGAGTCCATGCCACGGGTCGAATTCACTCGCAATCTGGCCCGCCAGACCACTGCACCGCCTTGTCAGGTGGAGGGTGAGACCGTTGCTCAGGCGTTGGAGGCTGTCTTTGCCCGGCATCCAGCGCTGCGCAGTTACGTCATGGATGACCAGCAGGCGGTGCGCAAACACGTCGTCGTTTTTGTCGATGGCACCGCCATTCTGGATCGACAACACCTTTCAGATGCGGTGCGCCCTGACTCTGAAATTTTTGTGATGCAGGCGCTTTCAGGAGGTTGAATCATGAGCACGAAATTCTATCTGGGAACACGCAAGGGATTGATTCAGGTCGAGCGACTTGAGCGCGGCTGGGAGATCACACGCACTTCGTTTCTCGGTGTGTCTGTGCCCATGCTTCTGCCGGATGCACGAGATGGTCGCCTGATCGCCGCTGTCGAACATGGACATTACGGCGGTAAACTGCATGCGTCTTCGGATGATGGCCTGACTTGGCAAGAGATCGCTGTGCCAGTCTTTCCGGCCAGGGCAGACGATGAACCCGAGATCATCTGCCCGATGAGCCAAAAGCCCATCCCTCAGTCTCTGGAAAAAATCTGGGCACTCGAAGCAGGCGGGCCCGATGAGCCCGGTGTTCTGTGGTGCGGCACCGTACCGGGCGCGCTGTTTAAATCCACCGATGGCGGGGCCAGCTGGAAGATCGTTGAGGGATTGTGGAACCGAGCTGAACGCAAAGAATGGTTCGGCGGCGGCATGGACTGGCCGGGCATACATTCAGTCTGTGTCGATCCTCGCGACAGTCAGCATGTGACCCTCGCTATTTCCTGTGGTGGCGTGTGGGCCACTCATGATGGAGGCGTCTCATGGGAACTTCTCGGCAAAGGTCTCGTCGCTGAGTTCATGCCTCCGAGTGAGCAGGAAAATCTCAATATTCAGGACGCTCATCGCATCGCCTGCTGTGCCGCCCATCCAAATCATCTCTGGCTGCAACATCACAACGGAATCTTTCGCAGCACCGATGCCGCACATACCTGGGAGCGCGTCACCACTGCCAATCCCTCGGATTTCGGATTCGCCGTGGCTGTGCATCCGCAGGATCCACTCACCGCATGGTTTGTCCCCGGTACACAGGATGATCGTCGTTTGCCTGTAGATGCCGCGCTCTGCGTCATGCGCACACGCGATGGTGGCCAAACGTTTGAACCTCTGCGCACGGGCCTGCCACAGCACCATGCCTATCATCTTGTCTATCGTCACTGCCTGGAAGTCAGCCGCGATGGTCGCACACTGGCCTTTGGCAGCACCACAGGTTCTGTCTGGATCAGCGAAGACAGCGGCGACACCTGGCAACGTCTCAGCGCCGATCTCCCACCGGTTTACTGCGTGCGATTCGCTTGAGAAATGCCGCTTGGCTTTTGCGCGGAAGTTTCTTGGTTGTGAGATGAAATCTGGGGGGAGTTGGGGGTGTTGTGTGAGGATGACAGTTCGTGGTGTTCTTTTATTTTCTTGGTTTCGGCGTTGGTTCTGGCGAATGGGCTTGGCGATGCTGCTTGGACTGGGGTTTCTTTACTGGGCGAGCCGCACTCAGGCTCCCGTACTGCCTGCGGGGGTGACGAAGGAGATCCGGCAGATGGTGTTGGTCGGGCGCTCGGTCTCGGTAACGCTTTATAGTCCGGCAAAGGATGAAAGGGCGCCGCTTGTGGTGGTGGCGCATGGGTTCACACGGGCAAAACGTTACATGGCGGGTTGGGGGGCGGATTTGGCGGGGCAGGGGTTCCTGGTCGCAGTGCCGACTCAGCCTGCGTTGGCGGATCATGTGCTAAATGGGCAGGTTTTGGCGGCCCTGGTGGAGGCGCTGCGCGAGAAACGTCGGGTGGCTCTGATGGGCTTTTCGATGGGCGGCTTGACGACTTTGCTCGCTGCAAAACGCACGTCTGTCGATGCCTGGGTGGGACTGGATCCGGTTGACATGGATGGTTCGGGCATGAAAGCGGCGGCTGCGCTGCATGTTCCTTGCGCGATCTTGCGGGCAGAGCCGGAGGCTTGGAATTTGCACGGGAATGCCCTGGCTCTGGCGGCGGTGATGCCTGAGTTGTGGTTGTCGCTGAAGGTGCGTGGCGCGACACATCTAGACGCCGAGTCGCCCACGGACTTGCTCGGGCAGATCGCGTGTGGGTTTGTCGAACCTGAGCAGCAGGCGTTGTTCAAACGCTACGCCATCGCGTTTTTAAAAATGACCCTCTTGGGCGATCTTGAGGAACGCGGGGTGATTCAAGGTGTCATGCAAGTGGACGGGTTGACGGAGGTGGAGCTAAAGATGCCCAAGGACTGAATGAGAAGGTGAAGGTCTGCTCGCTAAGTTGGGTTTTCTTTTCATCATCAGGCTCATGAAACTGACTGTTTATGTCCTGTGGTTGTTCCTCTCTGCGCTGGCTTGGGCCCAGGATGCAGGGCCGGGAGA
>JAIXVB010000217.1 GCA_027483245.1 Verrucomicrobiaceae bacterium
AAGTGCTGGGCCTCCTGGAACTACCACATCGAGTTCGACAAGTCCGGAGTCATCCAGCCGAGCACTCACTACTGGATGAACCTGCTGCAAGGGGTGTCGAAGAAGACGAACTACTTCGTTAGCATCGGCGCAGAGGATGGCATCGCGCCAGAGAAGGTGCTGAAGCGGATCGCCTATGAACATCCCCTCTTCGACGTGAAGGCCACGGCGGCGCAGAAGCGACTGCCGGAGCTGAACCAACTTTCACCCGATCAGACGACTTACTTCTGCGGGGCGTGGCAGCGCTATGGCTTCCATGAAGATGGATTCATGTCAGCGGTGAACCTGTGTCGGGATCTGCTCGGGGAGGAGCCGTGGTGAAGGACTCCTCCGCCATCTATGAATGTGAGGTGATGCACCATCGGCTGAGTCCGAAGGTGCACCAGTTCAGCTATCGTTTGTTCTACCTGTGGTTAGACCTGGATGAGCTGGACACTCTGGCGCAGAGGCTGCGTTTGTTCAGTCGCAATGCCTGGAATGTCTTTTCCTTTCATGACGCGGATCACATCCTGAAACCGGGTCTGAATGCCAAGGAGAGCGCGCTGGAGATCCTGCGTGAGGCTGGCGTGGATGTGTCCACAGTGGCCAAGGTGCGCCTGCTGACCTTTCCCCGCATCTTTGGTTATCTCTTCAATCCGGTGTGCTTCTACTATGGCTATGATGCTCAGGATCGACCTGTGTGCGCGGTGGCGGAGGTGACGAACACCTTTCATGAGCAGAAGCCATACGTGCTGACTCGACTGGAGGGCGAGGACTGCCTGAGGTTGGTGACCCCGAAGCACTTCTATGTCTCGCCCTTCTTTGACCTGGCGCTGAACTTTGATTTCAAGCTGCGAGCGCCGGGAGAGCATCTGGAGCTGCATGTGGACGACCGAGAGGGTGAAGAGCGTGTGATTTTGACCCGCCTGAGTGGGCACCGCCGGGCGCTGACCGATGCGGGTTTGCTGGTCTGTGCGCTGAAGTATCCGCTGTTGACCCTGCGGGTGATTTACCTGATCCACTGGCATGCCTTCCGGCTGTGGATGAAGGGCCTGAAGGTGCACCGGAAGGCTGATCGCCCTGAGCTGCAACGCGGCGTGTATCGCCCTCACCGTTCCATTTCCCCTGCTAAGCCATGAACACCAGCACGACCCTGACGCTCGATAACGAGGACTCCTCTCAGGCAGCCCCAGCACGCATCAGTCTGTATGAACGACTGGTGATGCGCACGCTGCGCAGCTTCCCCATCGGAGGTCTGCGCATGACACTGCCCGGCGGACGTGAATACCGACTCGGGGATCCGAGTGCGCCGATCACAGCGGAGCTGCGGGTGCGTAACCTGGAGTTCTTCCGCCAATGTGCGCTCTATGGGAACATTGGCCTCGGGGAAGCCTACATGCATGGCGACTGGGACACGGATGACATCGCGACCGTGATCACCTGGTTCATCCAAAACATCTCCCACACTCAGGGGAAGGAGGCGAGTTCCAACAAGCTGGCCGGGACCAATCTGCTAAAGCTGTATAACCGCGCGCTGCATCTGCTGCGGCCGAACAGTGTGGAGATCAGCCGCCGAAACATCTCCGAACACTACGATCTGGGGAATGAGTTTTATTCGCTCTGGCTGGACCAGACCATGACCTACTCTGCGGCGCGGTTCGAGCATGAGGGGCAGTCACTGGAGGCGGCGCAGTTTAGCAAATACGAGGCCCTCTGCCAAAAGCTGCAACTCAAACCCACCGACCATGTGCTGGAGATTGGCTGCGGGTGGGGCGGCTTTTGCACTCATGCAGCCCGTGAGCATGGCTGCCGGGTGACGGCGGTGACGATTTCTCAGGAGCAGCACAAATACGCGATGGAGCGTGTGAAGCGCGAGGGCCTGGAGCATCTGATCGAGATCCGACTCCAGGATTACCGCCACATCACAGGGCAGTTCGACAAGATCGCTTCCATCGAGATGCTGGAGGCTGTGGGGGATGCCTTTGTGGACGGTTACTTTGCCAAGTGCCATGAGGTGCTGAAGCCGAATGGACTGCTGGCCTTTCAAGTGATCACGGTGCCTGACTGCCGGTATAAGAACCTGGTGAAGGGTGTGGACTGGATCCAAAAACACATTTTCCCCGGCTCACTGCTGCTGAGTCTGGCGCGCATCAATGGAGCGATCAATAAGACGGGTGACCTCTTCCTGCATGGATTCGAGGACCTGGGCGCGGGCTACGCGAAGACGCTGCGGCTCTGGTATGAGCGCTTCAACGCTAAGCTGGAGGAGGTGCAGGCACTGGGCTTTGACGAGACCTTCATCCGCAAGTGGAACTACTACCTGCTCTACTGCGAGGCAGCCTTTGCCACCCGCAACATCAGTGTGGTCCAGGCAGTCTATACCCGGCCTAACAATGAAAGCCTGCACCGCACCTGGTAGGCCCTGTGTGCGGATCTGTGACTCGGCCTGATCGCAGCTAACTAACTTTGACACCATGATACTGACCCTGCGGCTTTTCTTCATCGTCGTCCTGATCTCCATGCTGTGCGTGACGACCTGGGCGAGCAAGCAGGTGCCGATCTGGAAGCTGCCCTATGAGACCTGGACGCACCCCTGGTTCATCGCCACCCTGTTCGATGCGTATTGGGGATTCCTGACCTTTTACTGCTGGCTGGTCTATAAAGAGCTATCCTGGGTGGCACGGATCGCGTGGCTGATCGGCATCCTGCTGCTGGGCAACATCGCCATGGCGATCTATGCAATGATCCAGCTCTTCCGGGTGCCTTTGAACGCACGGATCGAGGATGTGCTGCTGAGGAGGCCCCGACCATGAAGGAAGAGCGCCCAAGTCTGTGGCGGCGCTGGGTCCTGAACCCGATCCTGCAACAGCTGACGCAGGGCATCAGCCCAGCCAAGATCGCGCTGGCCATCGCCTGGGGTGTGACCCTTGGGGTGTTTCCCATCCTTGGCTCGAACACCCTGCTGACACTGCTGGTGGGCATCCCGCTCAAGCTGAATCAACCGATCCTGCAGGCATTCAAGACGCTGACCTATCCCTTTCAGTGGGCTCTGCTACTGGGTTTCTATCGGGCTGGCGAGTGGCTCTTCAATGCCCCGCATGTGAGCATCCACATCCCCACGATGATGGAACGCTTTTTCAAAGAGCCGGGCCCCTTCTTCCGCGATTACGGCATGACCGCTCTGTATGGCATCGCAGTGTGGTGCCTGATCGCGCCGCTGCTGCTGGCCGCTCTCTATTTCATCACGCATCCCCTGATCATCCGACTGGCCGCTCTGCGTCGCCCCAAGGATGCAGCGCTCACCGCGCCGCTGTGAGTGTGGTTTGATTGTCCTTTTTGTTATCTCCGTATGTCACTCGCCATCGCTGCTCTGATCCTGTTCGTGCTCATTCTGCTGACCTGGTGGCTGAGTGTCCGGCTGGATAATTATTCCTTTGTCGATGTCACTTGGTCGCTGGCCTTTGCGCCCGTGGCGGCCTGGTATGCCATGGCCAATGAAGGCTGGCTGCCACGACGGGTCGCGATTGCGCTGCTGGTGGGAGCGTGGAGTCTGCGACTGGGGGGCTATCTGTGGCGACGTGTGGCCGGGCATCATCCCAAGGAAGATGTGCGCTATGCGGTGCTACGTGAGAAGTGGCAGGCAAATCCGCCACGCGCCTTCCTGGCGTTCTTCCTGGCTCAAGCCGTGCTGGTTTGGCTGCTGATGCT
>JAIXVB010000606.1 GCA_027483245.1 Verrucomicrobiaceae bacterium
GGTGCATTGGCCAACAGCGCGAATCTTTGATCCACCGTGAGGCCTGTGAGCGTCTCGCCATCGACTGGGCGGTCACTGGAGACGGGGGCGACGCGCAGGGCCAGCCATTCTAGAAAACTGCTGCCGCGGCTGGCCGCTGGAGCAGGCCACAACTCCCAAAGCAAGGAGAGCAGCATGATGGCAGCATTCCAAATCAACACGCCCACCAGAGGCAGCGCCAAGAGATTGAACTCCGCTTCCTGCCCAAATCCCGAAAGTGCATACCCCAGCCCAGCCGCGACCGCCCAGCCAATGACAGCCCAGGACCAACGCCCCTGCACCGTCTGCAGACGATCCATGATGCGCACCAAAGAACCGCTCCAGCCGATGACTTCCCGTGCCAGCCATTGACTGCGTTTGCGTAAAAAAGCAGCTTCGCGCTCCCGGAGGGGATCGCCTTTCAGATCGTCTGAGGTCAGCCCGAATCGCGTGCGGGCCGTGGCCTCGCGGCGTCGCTCTTCAGGCAAGAGTGCCCCTTCGGCATCGCCTTCTTCAATGGCGCGCCAGCGCAGGATACTCAGCCAATCATTCCAGTCCATGCGCGTGTGGTCACCCGTGTTTGAGCCTGACATCCTTGATGCCACTGTTCTTGAGTCGTTCTTGCAGGCGCTTCAGGATCCGTGGCCGCTCCATCATCAGGGCGTGATGAACCGAAGGCTGCAAGACCCGCACCATCAGCACGCCACGCTGGACCGAGTCGGGCCGTGAATGCTGAAACAGAAAGTCACCGACGATCTCTTTCCAGGCCTCCAGAACCTGCTCGAGCTTCATTCGTTCGCCCAGACCGGCTTCCTTCATGACTTTGCCGACCAGATCCGCCACATTGCAAAGCGGCAGATCGATCACGGGCCCATCGTCCACCCCACGCCATGCCGCAATGAGCGCATGACGCCGATACTGGGCGGCCGTGGGTTTCCTGGATGACATGCGGCGATGATGGGCGGGTCACTGCGGAATTGCGAGTGAGAAATCAACTGAACATCGGACTTTCCCAAGCTCCGGTGTTTGTGCTAGGCTTACAGCATGTCCAATGCCGTGCTTGAAGACCCCATCATGCGCCAGCAAGTCATGCCCATGACGGTGCCCACTTACCAGGCCCTGGGGCAAATGGGTCTGATCGAAGAAAACACCGAGCTGATTCGTGGCTTCATCCTGCCAAAAATGTCCAAGTCCCCGCGCCATCGAATAGTCACTCAACGAATCATCCGGGTTCTCCAAAAGATGCTGCGAACAGGCTACAGCCTCTGGCAGGAACAGCCCCTCACCTGCCTTGATTCGGAGCCAGAGCCTGACATTGCCATCGTGAAGGGTAGCGACGAGGACTTTGCTCATGCCCACCCTACGACCGCAGCGCTGGTGATTGAGGTTTCTGTTTCGACCTTGGAGCGCGATCTCGAAAAAGCCTTTATCTACGCCGAAGCGGGCGTCCAAGAATACTGGCTGATCAATCCTGAGCAGCAGCATGCGGTGGTTTACACACAGCCCGGCAGCACAGGGTATCAAATCGCAAAAACCATCGGTTTGGGTGAAATTCTGTCCCCTTCAGAGTTCCCAGAGATCCAAATCAGCCTTTCGGAGCTTCTGCGCTGAGACCTAGAGAGGCCTCCCCTCGCTCTTGCCAAAGCTGGCTTCTGCTCCAAAGTAGCGCCCCCGACCGCCACGCCCCCTTGCGACGCGGCGGTCTTTTCGTCTTCTCATTTTGTTATGTTTGAATGGATCATTAAAAAAATCATCGGCACCAAGAACCAGCGCACCGTCAAGCGCCTGCAGCCGGTCGTTGCTGAGATCAATCGCCTAGAAGCTCAACTTCAAAACGAGTCGGACGATGGCCTGCGGCAGCGCTGCGCTAACTGGAAAGCTCAGTTCCGTGCTTTTCACACGCCGCATTTCCTCGGCGGTGTTTCCCTACGCATCGCCGATGAAGAGACCGTCAATGCCTGCCTGAAGCATATCGCCGGTTATTTCAATGCGCTGAAACCACACTTCCCTTCCCTGGACGACAGCTATCTGGCGGAAAGCGCCTGGAGCAGCGCCTCCTTTGATGACAAAAAGGCACGCATTGACAAAGCCCGCGAAGCTTGGAATGCCATTCAGCCGAAGTTTGCGGACATCCAGTCCAAGATGCTCAACGAGATCCTCCCAGAGGTCTATGCAGTCGTCAAAAGCGCCGCCCGTCGCCTCGTCGGCCAGGAGCACATCGTCTGCGACACGCCTTTGAAATGGAACATGGTCCACTTCGATGTGCAGCTCATCGGGGGTATCGCCCTGCACCGGGGCATGATCGCTGAAATGGCCACGGGTGAAGGTAAAACGCTTGTGGGAACCCTGCCCGTCACTTTGAATGCCCTCACTGGACGCGGCGTGCATGTCATCACGGTCAATGATTACCTCGCCCGTCGTGACTCGGAATGGATGGGTTACCTGTTCAAGTTCCTCGGCCTAACGGTCGGTTGCATTCAAAACGATCAGCCCAGCCATGTCCGCCGTCAGCAGTATGAGTGCGACATCACCTATGGCACGAACAGTGAGTTCGGCTTCGATTACCTGCGCGACAATGGCATGGCCTCCAGCAAGGAGCAGCAAGTGCAGCGCGGTCATTACTTCGCCATTGTGGATGAGGTGGACTCGGTGCTCATCGATGAAGCACGCACGCCTTTGATCATCAGCGGTCCCGTCGCCGGAGCCGACAGCACGCATCAGTATGAGCGCTACAAACCGCTCGTGGAGCAGATCGTTCGTCGTCAAAACACGCTCTGTAACAGCCTCGTTACGGAAGCCAAGGAGCTCGCAGCCGCAGGCAACCATGAGGAAGCTGGACGCAAGCTCTTTCAATGCCGCATTGGCCAACCGAAAAACCGCGCCCTCATGCGTGCCATGGAGGACCCTGAACTCCGCCGTGCTTTGGAAAAAGCCGAGTTGAAGACCTTTGAAGACACTCAGAAAAAGGATCTCTTCGAACTCAAAGAAGGCCTCTACTTCTCCATCGAAGAGAAAAGCCACGACGCCGACCTCAGCGAAAAAGGCCGCAGTTTCCTCAGCCCCGATGAGCCGGATGCTTTCGTCCTGCCGGACCTCGCGACCTTGTATTCAGAGATCGATGGCGATGCTTCTCTGACCGAAGCTCAGAAGGTCGAGAAGAAGAACGAACTGCAAGACCGCCTCTCCCACCAAGGACAGCGCATTCACCAGATCAGCCAGCTCCTGCGCGCCTACTGCCTGTATGAAAAGGACGTCGAATACGTCGTCGAAGAGAACAAAGTCATCATCGTCGATGAACAGACAGGTCGTAAAATGGCCGGTCGTCGCTGGAGCGATGGCCTGCATCAAGCGGTGGAAGCCAAGGAAGGCGTGCAGATCGATGCCGAGACCCAAACCCTCGCCACCATCACCATTCAGAACTACTTTCGCCTTTATGAAAAACTGGGCGGCATGACCGGCACTGCGGAGACCGATGCCTCTGAGTTCCATGACATCTACGGTCTGGACGTCCTCACCATCCCGACCAATCGCGTCATCAAACGCATTGATCAAAACGACAGCATCTACAAGACACGCCGCGAGAAATACAACGCGGTGATCGAGATGATCAAAGAGCGTCATGCCAAGGGGCAGCCCCTCCTCGTTGGCACCGCCAGTGTGGATGCCTCTGAGACGGTCAGCCGCATGCTGAAGCTGCAAAAAATCCCGCACGCCGTCCTCAACGCCAAGTATCACCGCCAAGAAGCCGAGATCGTTGCTCGCGCCGGTCACAAGGGTGCCGTCACCATTTCCACCAACATGGCGGGACGTGGCACGGACATCAAACTCGGTGAAGGTGTCTCCGAGCTGGGAGGCCTCATGGTTCTCGCCACCGAGCGTCATGAATCCCGTCGAGTCGATCGCCAGTTGCGCGGTCGCTGTGCTCGTCAGGGTGACCCTGGAGAGAGCAAATTTTTCCTCAGCTTCGAAGATGATCTCATGCGCAATTTCGGGGCTGCCGAGCGCATGACCAAGATCATGGAACGCTTTGGCATGGCTGAGGGTGAAGAGCTTCAGCATCCATGGCTGAACCGCAGCGTGGAGACCGCTCAGAAGCGGGTAGAGCAGCGCAACTACACTTGGCGCAAACGTGTGCTGGAATACGACGACGTCATGAATCAGCAGCGCGAGGTCATCTATGAGCGCCGCAATGACGCCCTGGAGAGCAACGACCCACGCTTGCTCATCAACGAAGCCGTCCATGAAGGGCTCACCGAACGTCTCAGCGACTTCCTGCCCAAGGAAAAAGGCGGCGACTTTGTCCCGGATTACGAAAACCTGCTCCAATGGTTGAACACCACCTTCCCGATTGCTCTGCGCGACTTCGATGACGCCTTCAAGGCACTCGATTTCGAAGGTCAGGTTGAGTTCATCAAGGAGAAGATCCTGGCTGCCTACGACCTCAAGGTCAGTGGTGCCAATCCCCAGGCACTTCAAGAGATCGAAAAGATGATTCTTCTGAATGCCATCGACCGCCTCTGGCAGGAACATCTCTACGCACTCGATGCCCTCAAGGAAGGCATCAGCCTGCGCAGCTATGGTCAAAAGGATCCGCTCATCGAGTTCAAACAAGAAGCCTTCACCATCTTCTCTGACCTCATGCGCAACATCAATGGAGAGGTCCTCAACAACCTCTTCAAGAGCACTCAACAGCTCGCTGCGTTTGAACAATTCCTTGCCCAACTCGCCATGATGCAGCAAGGCGGGGGAGCCCTGCCCGTTCAGATGGCGCCCGTCAAAGCCGAGCCTGAGCCGGAAAAGCCCAAGCCCCACAACCCTGGCATGGACGGCCCCAAGTTGATTATCCCCACGGCCGTTCCGCAAAAGAAACCACTCTCCAGCGCGGGTCGTAATGACCCTTGCCCCTGCGGCAGTGGCAAGAAGTTCAAGAACTGCTGCGGCAGACTCTCCTAATTCATCAAGAGCAGGCTGATCGACACTCGTTTCTCGATCAGCCTTCCTCCACCGACTCGCCTCATGTCCACTCTCCAAGACGCCCTCTCAGATCCTCAAAACGTGGGTGAAATGCCGGATGCCGATGCCGTCGGTACCGTGGGCTCGCCGGATTGTGGAGACATGGTGCGCATGTGGCTAAAGTATAAGGACAAGGATGGCAAAAAGGTCATCGATAAGGCCAGTTTCCAGTCCTTCGGCTGCCAGACCGCCATCGCGGTCGCCAGCCTCGCCACGGAGCTCATTCGCGGCAAGACCAAGGAAGAAGCGCTGTTGATGAGCGCTGCTGAACTCAGCGCCCCACTTGGCCCGCTTCCGCCGATGAAGATTCATTGTGGACAAATGGTCGAGGGTGCCCTCAAAGCTGCGCTCGAGTCCGAAACCTCAGTTGCCCAAGCCATCGCGCCCCCGACGGCGATTGGCCCAACCCTGGTCGATAGCCTCCAGGCCGCTGGTAAGACAGCGGGTAAGATCAAAATCATTCTCCAGAGTTAAAGCTCGGAGCCGCCTGGGTTTCTGACACAAGGTTCTTGGCGGTGGCGTGGGTCTGGGCGATGAATGCGCCCCTTTTCACTTTCTGCTCAGCCATGGCCCGCATTCAAAAAATCCCCACCGCTCCCTTCAGTCCCTATTATGGTTGTGTGATCATGGTGATGGCCGTGCTGACCTTTGCGGGGATCATCGCCTGGAGTGCCTACTCACTGCTGACCCAGGATAAAGAGATCGCCAA